>NZ_JAEQCI010000126.1:0-39227 GCF_020738565.1 Microcoleus sp. PH2017_12_PCY_D_A
CTACGAACTATTTTGATTGCGGGTTCGTAGTGAGGACTTTAGTCCTTTTCAATATCGGAGGACTTTAGTCCTCACTACGAACTATTTTGATTGCGGGTTTGTAGTGAGGACTTTAGTCCTTTTCTACAAGAGAGATTGATTCTCAATTATCAAAAAAATAACTCTATTCTGACCCACCCTACGAGGCTACCACTAAACTGCATCGCCGACTTCCGCATATTCGCTCCGGCCAAAAATTGCTTCAGCTTCGCAGTAATACTTGAACTCCAGTATATTGTGGAAAGGGTCTTCTAAGAAGAAAGTGCGGTGCTCTGTGGGCAAACCGACAAATCGCCGTCTCGGTTCTTGATAGAAATTCAAGTTGTTTTGCTGGGCTTTTTCTAACAACCCTTCCCAGTCAGATTCCGAAGTAAAAATCAAGCCAAAATGCCGGGGATAGATGCCTCGCTGAGGCGTCACAGCTTCGCGGCTGACGTGGGCGACTATTTGATGGCCGCACAGGCCCATAATCGCAGAATTCGGCGATTCGCGACCTAATTGGCAGCCGAGCCCGTCTACGTAGAAGGCTTTGGTTTGAGCAATATCTGTCACGGGGAAGGCAAGATGAAATATGACTTGGCTCATGGAGGTACTCAATGCAGAATTCAGAATTGTTCTTTAATTATTTATCTTGGTCTAATCCTTGGTTGGTGGCGATCGCCCTGAATACATTTTTACTCGCGATCGCCACCTTTACTCCCAAAAAATTGCTTACTCCGGCTGGACAACTCCACGGTTGGCTGCTGGGTGTCATCATCTGGGGCAGTTTGGGATGGCGGGGCTATGCTGTGGTCATGTTCTACTTTCTGGTCGGATCTGGAGTTACCCGCATTGGCAAAGCTCAAAAAGAAGCTGAAGGTATTGCCGAAAAGCGATCGGGCGCCCGAGGCCCGGAAAATGTTTGGGGTTCGGCTTTAACGGCTACTCTTTGTGCTGTGGGAATTTTGGGATTATCTGTTTTGGGAGACACAGGCGGTATTTTGGGAGACACAGGCGGTATTTTCGGAGACACAGGCGGTATTTTCGGAGACACAGGCAAGATGCCTGTGCCACCTGATGCTATTTTGCCTGTGTCACCTGATGTGATTTCTTTGTTGTTGCTGGGTTATGCGGCGAGTTTCTGCACCAAACTTTCCGATACCTGCGCTAGCGAAATCGGCAAAGCTTACGGGAAGCATACGTTTTTGATTACTACCTTGCAGCCTGTACCTAGGGGAACGGAAGGGGCGGTAAGTTTGGAAGGAACGATCGCAGGTATTGTCGGATCGATTCTAATTGCTCTTGTGAGTTGGGCTGTGGGTTTAATTGACTTGACAGGAATTCTGGTTTGTGTTGTTGCAGCTTTTATTGCTACGAACATCGAGAGCGTGATTGGCGCAACGGTGCAATCAAAGTTTGAGTGGCTGACGAATGAGGTAGTGAATTTTTTTAATACGCTCATAGGAGCGATCGCAGCGATCGTCCTAGCCTTCGCTTGGAGAACTTTTTTCGCTTAGTCAGTGCTGGAGGCGACCCAAGAAACCGGGTTTTTTACGATCGTTCAAGGCCTTAACCCAGTATTTTCGGAAAAAACCCGGTTTCTGCGCCCAGAAATATTAGTTATTAATCATTAGTCATTACTGTCGAGCGATCGAATACTAACCACCAATGACCAATGACCAATGACTAATGACCAATGACTAATGACTAATGACTACTGATGACTAATCGTCGTCTTGCGGCCCAAAAACCATTTGTACAATCATCGTTGGTTCACCCCGCTTGTGATAGCGATCGGCCCAATTACGAATAATTTCATCTAATTCCTCAACAGCCTGTTCTAGCCGTTCCGGCGGAACATCCAAAGTTTCCATAACTCGCATGACTTTCGGTTGTTTTTCCGCCCAATCCTTCATCAGCCGGAAATATCTAGCCGTATCCTCCACCATTGTAAACGTGCGCTCTTCCTGTTCTGCCGGAGAGTAAGTAGCGCGGGTGAGAGCATAAAAAGGCATTCCCCAAGGCGAATCAATGCGAGTCACCGTTCCGGAATATATCAAGCGGCGCTTGATGTGTTCTGCTAGAGCTTCGCTCAAAGGCATTCGCCTTTCTGCTGACATCTCTTCTTGCGATCGTCTGTGCAGAAACTCGATCAACTCCATAAACTGAAAAGAATTGATCAATTGAGCGTCAGGTGGATTAGGAGGAATCTTGCCTTCGAGATATTTTTTTTCGTCAGCAGTCAAGCTGTTTCCCGGAATGCGAGGGCGTCCCGGAACCCAAGGATACTGTTCCAGCCAGACATAAGGAAACTGAATCAAATATCTAGGTTCTTGGGAACCCAACATTTTCAGCAATTTTCCCTTAGTCAGAGCTTCCCGGACTTCCTCGACGATCACTTTCACCCGTTTAGGCTCAATGTGATGCAAGTGTCCGGTCATCCGCAGGTTGTTTTCCTGCTCCATATAGGTCATATAAATGGCACACTTAGCCGCCGTTGCGGCCGCGTCTAGAAACGCCCCATGCCTGTGCCCGCTGGTTCTCATGGCGCTAAACGCCAGATATAGCATGATCTGATCCATTGCACTGGGGCTCAGGCTTTTGACCAGATCTAAAGAGTCATTTTTCATCACAATCCCCGAAATAGTAAAACTTGGAGGCATCTTTTCATCCCCCTAAAAAAAAATATTGCGAGACCGCCGAATCAAGCATAGCCTGCGATCGCCGGAAAGCTGGGCAGCTACCCAAATATTCAGGCAGATTAATTTTCCTGATATGATTGGGGCATGGGCTTAAAGGCGATCGACACCGAATAAGTGGTTCTTATTGGCAAATTTAAGTCGAGTGATCCACCCTCTGCACTCAGGGTGTACCTATATATAAGTTAGTTATCGCACGTCAATTATAGTGCAGCGGTTAAAAATTCAACCCCACCTGTGGGGAGAAAACGTAAAGAACTGTTGCGATCGCAAAAATTTGAGGCGGCTCAGAGAGGGGCAGAATGGGAGAAAGAGAGAGAGCATTTTCAATACAAAACCGCCACCTACGAGAATTTCTCTCTACGTAGATGGCAGCTCCCGTTTATATTGTGACATTTATTACAAAAAAATAGCCTGCGGAGTATCAATAAAAAGTGCAGTTGCCTGAGGAACCTGACAAACTATAAATCCGAGAAAATCCGATCGATGACACGGGCGCCCTCGAAACCAGCCTCGAAACAAGAAACAAGTCAGTTGCCAAACTAGCTTTCTGGCAATGCGATCGAAATTATTGTAGTGCCTGAGTGACTGTGCCGGTCTGCATCAAATCATACCGTCCGCTGCCTCTGCGGGGAGCGCGATCGCCTCTTTGTTGAGTTTGCGCTGATAACATATATTGAGCGGTAGAAGTTTCTAGCTGTGGGAGTGGGGATTCTGTGGATAGAGCGCAGGTAGCACTCAAGCTAAGGCCCAACAGGCTGAGCAAAGCAATTGCAGGGTAGTTTTTCATGGGTAGTATCCGTGTCAGTGTCTATTTACAGATACGGACTTTTCCCTTGCTAATCAGGATTGATTTTGTTGAAGTTGCCAGACTATCCAAAAAACATGATGCGAGAATTATTTGATTTTAGTGCTGGACGCACGAGCGAGCAGAAAACGGGTTTCGACTCTGCGGTAACTGAGCGTAGCCGAAGCTTAACCAGCAGTTTTTTACGAAAATCTTGCGTTGTACTTCATAAATTAGGTAAAAAAACTGGTTTCTTTGGTCTTAATGCGTAATTCCTAAATTTTTAAAATTGTGTCACCCACAATAAATTTTAGTTGCCTACATTTATAGGTAAAATGTATCTCCAGCCTGAAACAGACAAAACCGCCAAATATCGCAAGAGTAAATCTCTTGAGAGATGGCGGTTGCAGCTCGATCTGCTATCATTTTTAACACGCAAAAAATATCCTAATGACTGTCAACAAGAAGTGGAGTTGCCAGACGAACGTCACTTTCCTAGAATCCCAGAAAATCCGATCGACACGGGCGGCCGAAGCCCACTAATTTGTAGAACTTATTTTTGTCCTATGCCATTAAAATGCTGGTATGTAATGTGTGTAAAGATCGGTTTTAGCAAACTCTCTGCGTCCGCTACCTCTTTCTGGAGAACGATCGCCTTTTTGTGGTTTAGTGGACGCCAAGAACATATAATCAGTGGCAATTACGAGCAGTTCCACTAGGCGTTCAAAATATCGAGCGGCGCTGGCACTCAAGGTAATGCCCAACAGGCTCAGTAAAGCAATTGCAGTGTAGGTGTGCATGGGTAGTATCCGTGTCAGTGTCTATAACCTGATACAGACTTCCCCCGCTCGCTCAGGATAAATTTCTAGCAATTTTCGGAACTTTGCAAAAAACCTCACCCCTTCAATGCTACTGCACCCAACCGCAGCCAAGCACCTGAAAAATTCAGCCTGCCCCATACCGTCAGAGGCTTTTCGGTTTTGCAACTCTGTAGAAATCTGTCGGTTTCCCAGTCCAAAGTCACGAGTTGCCAAGTTTGACCGACTAAGGATGCGGGACTTGTCAGCGTCAGTGTCCAGTCTTGTGCGCCCCGACGGCGGAAAATGCCGGTAAATTCACTCTCGGTATTTGCTGTTTTACTGCTGGGATTTACACAGAAACCGGGTTCAAATGTCAAGGTTCTGGGTTCAAATACAGAACTTTCGTTGAAAAACCGGGTTTCTTCGCAGTTTTTGACGAACAAAGGACATTCGCCGCTGGCGGGATATGCTTGAGGTCGATCGAGATAATAGCGCTGCCAATGCAGCCAGTCCGATCGCTCCTGTGTCAAATTAAATAAAGGAACAACCGCCGCCCTCGCCTCGGAATCTTGCAGCAAAGCTTCCTGCAAAACTCTGACAGGCAAATCGCGCGGCTGACATCCAACTTCCACACACAAAGCCGCCGCCATCCCCGCCGCCTGTCCGATATTCATCACCAAAGGTTGCAAGCGAGTTGCACCGTTGGCGATGTGAGACACGGAAATATTTTTTTCGCAAACTAGCAATCCGTCTGTAGTCGCAGGAATTAGCGCACTGTAGGGAATTGTGAAGGGAGTGCCAGTCCAGCGGCCGCCCCAGCGGATGGATTTGGGCTGTAAGGGAATATCACCGCTGGGATAATGGTGGTCGTTAGCATAGTTGCCGATCGCAATTGTCTCGCAAATTCCCTGAGAATCGATCGGCAATTTCGCGACTTTGGCGCCTCCAAAGGGCAAAATATCTTGTTCTGTGACTGTACTTATCCCTCGCAAACGGCGGCTTTCTCGGTAGTAGGGGTGCAAGGCGAAGCCAGAAAGCAGGGAAGAATTTTCGGGATTTTCTGTTTTTGAAATGGGGAAAATATTTTCTGCTAAGCCGTAGCGCGGGCCGAGTTGGGTTTGAATGAAGCGGGCGAAACTTTGGCTGTGCCAGAGACTTTCTTGGAGGAATTCTTGTCGGGATGTTTTGGATTCAATTAGTCGATCGACCTTTTCACCATAATCATTACCACAAATCGGCCAATTAATCATCAACAATCCCCCAGGAAGTCGGCCGTAATTGAGGAATTGTTCGGGAGTGTAATCTTTCCAAGCGCCGGAAAATCGATCGGGATTGTCAACAGGCGGCGCGGGAATTTCTGGCGCCACCGCACCCTCGCCAAAATCCTGCATGATGGCCACCCAAGTAGGAGCTTGCACCGAATACCTTTGTGTGAGATCGTTAGGGGCGATCGGCGCGCTAGGTTCTCCCCACTCAGCTTGAAATTCCCAACCCCAGCGATGTCCAACATCAGCTAAAGCCAGCAAATCTCCCAATTCCGTTGCATCCAAAGTGATTTTGGCAGAAACCGTAAAATCTGCAAATCTCACCCCAGAAATTCTGTTGTCTTCAAAAATCACATCTTGAGCTGTTTGTCCAGAAATCCACTGCAAGTTCGGCAAAGACTTAACCCAATCAGCAAAAATTTCAGCACCGATGCGGGGATCGTAAGTAAAAAAACTGACCCAGCCCCAATCCAAACCTCCCGGTTGTCGCTGCTGGAGTTCCCGGAGAAACGCGCCCCACAAACCAGTCTGAAATGCTGCTAATTCGTTGCCGTCGGGAGCACAAACGCCGGCCGAAGTCAGCATTCCTCCCAGCCAGGGGAATTCGCTGACTAAAATAGTTTTGGCACCTCGGCGGGCTGCTTGGACTGCTGCTGAAGTGCCGCCGGTGCCGCCACCAACTACTAAAACATCTGCTTTTAAGACGGGAAACATAGGCAATAGGATTGGAGATTGGAGATTTGGGATTGTTCAAGGCTTATGTAGGCGAGCCGTGCCGTGAATATACGGATATATGTTAAACACTTGTGATAATTACCAGCAATTCGTGCCGTGAATATACGGATATATTTTAAACACTTGTGATAATATCAAATGTTGAGTACCGTTAATCTACGGATATATGCTCGATGTTTGTAATAATTTTAAGTGTTCAATGCCGTAAATATACTGTTAGATCTTCGAGGTTTGCGATCGATCGCGACTTTGATTTGAATTTGTTAAGTCTTTACAAAGAATATATCGTAAATTATGTGACTGTCGCGCATTTGTGTGGTGAGATGACCGCAGAGTTCGCAAATTTTGAGTTCTCATTTTTCGCAGGTAAATCTTATCAAGATGACACCGCAAACCACGATAAGATAGAAAAGGGAGAATAGATATAGAAAATTTTACATTCTATAATTTCCCAGTTACTTATTAATGGTTGAAAATGGAAAAAGGTTTTATTTTGTGGTTTACCGGACTCAGCGGTTCTGGCAAGACAACTATCAGCAAAGCTCTCGAACCAGAATTGAAGACCCGAGGCTGCAAAGTTGAAATATTGGATGGAGATGTCGTTCGCACCAACTTGTCAAAAGGCTTGGGATTTAGCAAAGAAGACCGAGATACTAATATTCGGCGGATTGGATTTGTCGCAAACCTACTCAGCCGCAATGGAGTTGTGGCAATCACGGCAGCTATTAGCCCCTACAGAGCTATTCGCGACGAAATTAGAGCAATGGAGCCAAATTTTGTTGAGGTGTATGTCAAAGCGCCGTTAGAAGTGTGCGAAGTTCGAGATGTCAAAGGGCTGTACGCTAAGGTCAGAGCAGGAGAGATTAAGGGTTTTACGGGCATTGACGATGCTTATGAAGCACCCCTCAATCCCGAGATTGTTTGTTGCACAGACGAGGAAAGTTTGGAAGATAGTGTCAAAAAAGTTCTGAGCAAGTTGGAACAGTTGGGTTACATTTAATGTTGGCGGGGTAGGAAGAGGATAGGGGCAAAAAGCGATGGTGGTGAACAGTTCTTCGCGCGGCGCGCAACTTGAGAAAAAACCTCACCCTGCGGTTGTCTTGGCAAAAAGGAAAAGGGGAGATTTTCTCCCTTATCTTTGCAGGAAAGGGTCTGAGGGAGAGGTTTTCAGCACAATCTGCAAACAGGTTTATGGCGTAAGTAATGCAGTCAAAAATTTAATTTTCCAAAGTTTAACTGTGTCAGTGCTGGCGGCGACTGTGGGTTCATCTGCCGCGGTGGCCCAGTTTTTGCCTCCTCCTCCTCCTTCTCCTCCTTCTCCTCCTCCTTCCCCTTCTTATCCTCCTCTTCCTTCTTTTTCTCCTCTTCCTCCTCCTCCTGCTTCGGGTTCGGGTTCTCCGATTCGCGTACCGGTACCGGCAGCGCCGGGATTTCCGTCAGTTCCAGCCAGTGCACCTTCGAGTGTACGATCGGAAGTTTACACTTTGGGCGCGGGCGATCGCATCCAAATAGACATCTTCAACGTCCCGGAATACAGCGGCCCCAACGGTCAACACCAAATACAGGCCGACGGTTCCCTGAGTTTGCCGTTAGTTGGCAGCCTATCCGTGGCCGGAATGACCTTAGAACAAGCTTCTAATGCTGTTAAGAATCGATACGGCAAATATCTCAAACGTCCTGTAATTACGATGAAACTGCTGGCTGCGCGTCCTTTGCAAATTGCGATCGCCGGTGAAATCAACCGCCCCGGAGCCTATACAATATCCTCAGCAGCAGGCCCCGGAGGCACATCAGAGCAAATCGGCACTCAAATGCCCACAATATCGCGGGCGCTGCGACTAGCCGGCGGAATAACCCAGTCAGCAGACGTGCGACAAATCAAAATCCGCCGCCCCCAGCGCAACGCAGCGGAACAAATTATCAGTGTGGATTTGTGGGAATTATTGCAAAACGGCGATTTGCGCGCCGATATGACTTTGCGCGACGGCGACACAATATTTATTCCCACTGTAACTAGCCTCAACCGCCAAGAAGCACCGACTTTAGCAGTAGCTAACATTACCGGGCAAAGCACTCAACCAATTAATATTGCTGTGGTGGGCGAAGTAACTCGACCCGGTACTTATACTCTGGCAAAAGAGCTTCAAAGTAGGGTACAAGAGAATGAATCGGGTGCAGATTCTGGTTTGTTTGCTGCTAAGGAAACTCCCGGTGGCGGGGAAACTGTTTTGCAGCAAACTGTAACTAGGGCTATTAAAATGGCCGGCGGCATTACGCCGGTAGCTGATATCAGACAAATACAAGTTCGCCGCCTGACGCGGGCGGGCACCGAACAAATTATTAATGTGAATTTGTGGCAACTTTTGGAAGCGGGAGATGTATCCCAAGATTTGGCACTGCAACAGGGAGACACGGTAATCGTTCCCAAAGCCGAAAATCTCAATGCACTCGAAGGCACACAAGTTGCTACTTCTAGTTTTTCACCGGATTCGATTAAGGTGAGTCTGGTGGGAGAAGTCGTGAAACCTGGCTCTTTTGCATTAGGGCCCAACACTACTTTAAATCAAGCGCTGGTAGCAGCGGGAGGTTTTAATAAATCGCGGGCCGAAATGGATTCGGTGGATTTAATTCGCCTCAATCCTAACGGCACTGTTTCGCGGGTAAGTGTTAAGGTGAATTTTTCGGCAACCGCTAATGAGGAAACCAATCCCAAACTGCAAAATAATGATGTAATTATGATCAGGCGATCGGGTCGCGCTGCATTTTCAGATAATGTAGGTGGCACTCTCGCTCCTTTCAGTCCACTGTTGGGAATTTTCCGGTTGTTCAATATTTTTCGGTGATTTCAATAGACTAGCCCTCAGACCTCATCAACCCAGTTTCTACAAAAAAATTCGGTTGGGTAACGAAATATCTAATCAGAAACCGGGTTGATGAAACTGCACCAGCCGTACAGACGTTTAAACTAATAAGTTGTAGCAATCAAATGAAACCAGGTAAAAAATCTCAAATAGCACTGTTTAATAACAATAAAAAAGCCGCCGTACAGCCAAAATTATCTTCCGTGCTTTATGAAGAAGAGCAGTTTTTTGCGACGGCTCAAACCGAGGAAGAACCGTTAAATTTTTGGGAAATCTGCCGCAATCGCTCGTTCTTAGTCATCGGCGTAGCAGCGGCGGTGACAACGGGGGTTTTTGCCTGGACGCTGACTCAAAAAAGCGAGTATGAAGGACGCTTTCAATTATTAGTAGAAACCCCTGTTACGCAAAACACTTTAGCAAAAGTCTACTCCGGCGAGCTGAAACTGCAACCGGCGAGTCCCGCGACGCCAGAAAATCCCGTTTTTGACTACGAATCGCAAATTCAAGTTTTGCAAAGCCCGCAAGTAATGTCGCCAATTATTAAACAGTTGCAGGCGAAATATCCCGAAATAAATTACAACTATCTTTTGAACGAAAAAGCAGATAATCTGCCTTTTTTGCAGGGAACTAGGCTATCAATTAATCGCTTCAAAAATACCAAGATAATTGAAGTTAGATATCGGGATTTCAATCCGAAAAAAATTCAGTTTGTTTTGGAAAAAGTGGCCCTAGGCTACCGCAACTACAGCGTACAAGATACCAAAACTCAAATTAGCCAGAGTCTGGATTTTGTGAAATCGAAAATTCCCAACCAGCAAAAGCGCCAACAAGCTCTGCAAACAGAAATTCAAAAGTTGCGGCAGCAGTACAATTTCATCGATCCGCAAGTTCAAACCCAACAACTCGCGCAGCAAATCAGCCAACTTCAAACGCAAAGATTGGACGCGCAAACCCAGCTAAACCAGCAAAGATTGCTCTATATCAACCTGCAAAATCAGCTCGGATTAACCCAGCAACAAGCGCTGATGGCTTCGGCGTTGAGTCAAGCTCCCCGCTATCAAGGAATGCTAACTCAATTGCAGCAATTGGAAGGACAAATTGCGATTAATTCGGCGACATATACAGACAACTCTCCGCAAATGCAGTTGTTGCGAGAACAGCGCAAAAATCTGATTCCTTTGTTGAAGAAAGAAGCCCAACAGGTGCTGGGAACTGATTTGGCTAAGGTGAATTCGCAAGTGCTGGCTTTTCAAGATCCGGTGCGGATTAAGTTAATCGAACAGTTTATCGGTACTGCTAATTCTATTCAGATTTTGGGCGTGCGGAATCAGGTTTTGGAACAGGCTGCTAAGCAGTTGAATCAATATTCTCAAGGATTCCCGGTGATTTTCCGGCGCTATGCGGATTTGCAGCGGGAGGCGGAGTTGACTAACAATACGCTGAATGGTTTGCTGGCAAAACAGCAAGCTTTGCAGCTTGAAGCTGTGGGGAAAAAAGAGGTGGCTTGGGAAGTTATTGCTAAGCCGGAAATTCCGCGCTACAAAAATGGCGAGTTGATGGCTGTTGCTCCGATTATGCCTTTGAATTTGGCTTTGGGGGGATTGGCTGGTTTGTTGTTTGGGATGCTGGCGGCGCAGTTGGCGGAACGGTTTAATAATAAAACTGTGTTCAATTCTCCTGAGGATGTCAAGCATTCGATTCGCCTACCTTTGTTGGGGGTGATTCCTGCTAGCGATAAAATTTTGAGACTGCCGCCTGCGGAGACAACTACTATTGATGTGGGAAGTTCGCCGGTGCCGACGGATGCTTTTGAAGAGGCTTTTCGATCGCTCAATGCTAATATTCGCTTGCTAAATGTTAATAGTCCGATCGCATCTTGTGTAATTACGTCTTGTCAGGTAGCTGACGGTAAGTCTACGGTGGCGGTAAATCTGGCGCGGGCGGCGGCGGCAATGGGCCAGCAGGTGCTGTTGGTTGATGCGGATTTGCGGAGGCCGCAGGTGCACGAAATGCTGGGGTTGCCGAATTGGCAGGGCTTGCACAATGTAATTGCCGAGGATGTGGATGTGGAAGAGGTTATTTTGCGATCGCCCCGCGATGAAAACCTATTTGTGTTAACATCCGGGCCAGTGCCTCCCGATCCCACAAAGGTGCTTTCTTCCCGAAAAATGCAGCATTTAATGGCAGCTTTGGCAAGTCATTTTGACTTAGTTATTTACGATACTCCGCCGCTTTTGGGTTTGGCGGATGCGAATTTGTTGGCGGCTCACACCAACGGATTGATGCTGGTGGTGGGGCTGCATCAAACTGAGCGGGAGGCGCTGCTGTTGGCTTTTGAAGATTTGAAAATGGCGGGGATTCCGCTGTTGGGAATGGTGGCGAATAACGATAAGGGCAGCAGGTATTACTATCAGTCTTACGTGCAGAATTATATCGAGGAAAAATCGGTTTGAGGTAGGGGTCAACTTAAGCTGTCAGTCCGCCCAGTTCTTTCGTCCGCCCGTCAGTCCGCCAGGGGTTGAAACCCCTGTCTAATAGCGAAAGTCCTCTCAAAGAGGACTCTTGAACTCATTAGTCGTCTTTAGACGACTTTCGCTTTGAGGCAGGGGTTAAAACCCCTGCCGGACTATTGGTTATACGTGGAAAGTTGACACGAATGGGCTCTTGGAGTGTCCTCGGTTGTTTGTCACGTGCGTCGCTGCGAGATTTTCGCTCTTTTTTGGGATTTTTGATGGCTCCGCACCTTATGCCTGATTCTTGCAAGGTGCGTCGCTGCGAGATTTTCGCTCTTTTTTGGGATTTTTGATGGCTCCGCACCCTACGGCTATTATTACTCTTGAACTCATTAGTCGTCTTTAGACGACTTTCGCTTTGAGGCAGGGGTTTTAACCCCTGCCGGACTATTGGTTATACGTCTGCCTGGAAACGCATACCCGGAGGAAGAGCCTCCATTGTCGATTGTCCCAGCCGAGGCAGAGCCTCTAGATATAGGTTCCCCGGCAGAGCCTGGGAACCAGTTAAAATTCGCCCATATAAACTTTAAAAACAAAATTTCTTAAGATTTGCGATTAATACCTTGCAGTATAATTAAAAACAGAGACATTTAAACAAATCCCGGCACTTGCAAGTTAGCAAGATCTAAAAATATGGCTGGTAAATCCCAATTTTCTAATACATCGATACAACAACTCCCGAGCTAGCTTCAAAACTATCAGGGAGTTTTGTGTTTTTCAAACAGGAGATAAAACAATGGCTATTGCTACTATCAACCCGACAACGGGAGAAACGCTGAAAACTTTCGATCCAATAACAGATGAAGCAATAGAAGCTAAGCTGGCATTAGCACAGCAAGCTTTTAACAAATACCGCCACCTGCCCTTTGAGCAGCGAGCAATCTGGATGCAGAAAGCTGCGGATATCTTGGAGCGCGATCGCGAAATTTACGCCCAAATGATGACCCTGGAAATGGGCAAAACGCTCAAATCGGCGATCGGCGAAATAGAAAAATGCGCCTTAGTTTGCCGCTACTACGCCAAAAATGCCGCTCAATTCATGGCAGACGTACCCGCAACCACCGACGCTAGCAGCAGCTTTGTCCGCTACCAACCGCTGGGCGCTATTTTAGCCGTCATGCCGTGGAATTTCCCATTTTGGCAAGTTTTTCGGTTTGCGGCACCGACGCTGATGGCGGGCAATGTAGGCTTGCTCAAACACGCTTCCAACGTGCCTCAGTGCGCTTTGAAAATAGAAGAGATTTTCGCGCAAGCCGGCTTTCCCGAAGGAGTTTTTCAAACTTTGTTAGTGGGAGCCGACAAAGTAGCTAAAATCGTTGCGGACGATCGCGTAAAAGCAGCAACTCTCACCGGTAGCGAACCGGCTGGTGAAAGTTTGGCAGCAAATGCGGGCAAAAATTTGAAAAAAGTAGTGCTGGAATTGGGAGGAAGCGACCCATTTATTGTCATGTCCAGCGCCGATTTACCAGCAGCTTTATCCACAGCAGTCACATCGCGGATGCTCAATAGCGGCCAAACTTGCGTATCTGCCAAACGGTTTATTTTAGTAGAAGAAATCGCCGACGAATTTATCAAAGGATTTGTCGAAAAATTCGAGCAATTAAAAGTAGGCGATCCGATGTTGCCCGAAACCGATATCGGCCCTTTGGCGACTCCCGCAATCCTCAAAGAATTGGACAATCAAGTGCAAGATTGCATCAAATCGGGAGCAAAACTCCTGACAGGCGGCCGCCCACTGTCAGAGAAAGCCGGCAATTTCTACTTGCCAACTATTCTGGCAGATATTCCCCCGGATGCGGAGGCGCGCCAACAAGAGTTTTTCGGCCCGGTAGCCTTGGTATTCCGGGTTGCGGGCATCGATGAGGCGATCGCCCTGGCCAACAGCACATCCTTTGGATTGGGTGCCGCGGCTTGGACTACAGTAAGAGAAGAGAGCGATCGGTTTATTTCCGAACTAGAAGCAGGCGCCGTATTCATCAACGGCATAGTAAAATCAGATCCCAGATTGCCCTTTGGCGGCATCAAACGCTCCGGTTACGGACGCGAATTGAGCATCGAAGGAATTCACGAATTTGTCAACATTAAAACAGTGTGGGTAAAATAAGTAAAACTTTATCAACTCCTCGCAATAATCTTAATTGATTGTGGCACGGGCATCCTGCCCGTGAATCATCTGTAGTTAAAAAATCAAAATTAGTATTTTTGCAAGAAGTTGACGAAGACAAAAAACACCCACTTACAAAGGAAAAAAACGGAAATGAACACTGCTGAACTACTCGTAAAATGTTTAGAAAACGAAGGCGTAGAATACGTCTTCGGACTTCCAGGAGAAGAAAATTTAGAAGTTCTCGAAGCCCTAAGACACTCTTCAATTAAATTTATTACTACTCGCCACGAACAAGGCGCCGCTTTCATGGCAGACGTTTACGGCCGCCTCACCGGCAAAGCAGGCGTTTGCTTGTCCACCTTGGGCCCCGGCGCAACTAACTTAATGACAGGAGTTGCTGATGCTAACTTAGACGGTGCTCCCTTAATAGCAATTACCGGACAAGTCGGCACAGATAGAATGCACATAGAATCGCACCAATATTTAGATTTGGTCGCCATGTTTGCACCAGTTACTAAATGGAACGCTCAAATTGTCCGCCCCAGCACGACCTCAGAAATCATTCGGAAAGCCTTTAAAGTAGCTCAAAGTGAAAAGCCCGGAGCAGTTCACATTGACTTGCCAGAAAACATCGCAGCCATGCCTGTAGAAGGAGCTCCGCTGACGAAAGACAACCGCGAAAAAACTTTTGGTGCTTACCAAAGCCTGAATAAAGCCGCTGTGGCAATTTCTAAAGCAAAAAGTCCTCTGCTGTTAGTAGGAAACGGCACGATTCGCGCTAACGCCAGCGAGGCTTTGACAGAATTTGCTACTCGATTAAATATTCCAGTAGCTAATACTTTTATGGGCAAAGGTGCAATTCCTTATACTCATCCTTTAGCACTTTGGACGACGGGATTGCAAAAACGGGATTACATTAGCTGTGCTTTTGAAGAAACTGATTTAGTGATTGCTGTTGGCTACGATTTGATTGAATATTCCCCGAAAAAGTGGAATCCTGACGGTAAAATTCCGATTATTCACGTAGGAGCTCTGCCAGCAGAAATTGACAGCAGTTATATTCCGATGGTAGAAGTTGTTGGGGATATTTCGGATTCGCTGAATGAAATTTTGCAGCGTGCCGATCGCATGGAGAAGACAGATCCTTTTGCTAAGCAATTGCGGGCGGATATTCGCGCTGGGTACGAACAATATGCCAAGGATGATGGTTTCCCGATCAAGCCGCAAAAACTGGTTTACGATTTGCGGCAAGTGCTGGGCCCGGAAGATATTCTCATATCTGATGTGGGGGCTCACAAAATGTGGATCGCGCGGCACTATCACTGCGATCGCCCGAATACCTGTTTAATCTCCAACGGATTTGCTGCGATGGGGATTGCGATTCCGGGCGCGGTGGCGGCAAAACTCGTTTATCCCGATCGCAAAGTAGTAGCAGCCACCGGCGACGGCGGTTTTATGATGAATTCTCAAGAGTTAGAAACTGCGTTGCGCGCAGGTACTAATTTTGTCACTCTCATCTTTAATGACGGCGGCTACGGGTTAATTGAATGGAAGCAGGAAGATCACTTTGGTCATTCAGATTTCGTCAAATTTGGCAATCCCGACTTTGTAAAATATGCCGAAAGTATGGGTTTAAAAGGCTATCGCGTGGAATCTGCCACCGATTTTATTCCTATCCTGAAGGAAGCCCTGGCTCAAGATGTCCCCTGCGTGATTGACTGCCCCGTAGACTATCGAGAAAATGCTCGTTTCAGTCAATTATCTGACGATATGAGCTGCAATATCTAAGTTAGGAAACTGGTATTTTTGCGATCGCCTAAATCAACATAGTTCGCTTACCTGAAATCCTCTGTATTTCGGGTAAGGGACACTCTTCGACAATTAATTGAGAACCGCTATAGCGTCGGCTTCTTATTTAAATGAGTTGTCGGCGTTGCTGACTTACAGTATGAAGGGCTAAATATGCAAATCCTAAAAACCATTGTTCACAAAGCTTTTGGATTTTTGCCTGGTTCTTTTTCATCCCCCTCTCTTCCCAACAACGTCCGCGAATATGAGAGCTAGAATCGCTACATCTGTTTAGGGAATAAATAACCGACCTGCTCCCATGTAGTATTGGATATCGATCGCGATTTCTACAAGCTTTTCAACACAACGCTCTCGATAATCATATTCGTTAACGCGATCCGGGTCGCCAATCGTGATAATTGGAAATGAAGTTGGCTCATTTTCTTCGCGCATCACCTGTTCCAGAGAGTCTTCACCCTTTGCATTGCGGTTTGCTGTCAATAAAAGCATTTGATTAGATTGAGCCAATCGCCAAACAACTCGATCGTCACTATTAGACGCTAAGCCAATATCTTGAAATGTCACTAACCGAATGGGAGCAATATCTAACCACCCTCCTACCACCAGACTTCCAGAAAGCAAGAGAGCTTGCCGATTCAAATTGTAGTCAGCCAGAATCATCATTGCTTTGTTGCTTCCCGCTGCGCTCTGCGTTCCTGAAGTTTGACTCGCGCAGCTTCATATTCAGAGCGAGGGGGAGTTGCAGCTATGCGAGCAAAGCGTTCGCGGTTGTGTTCTTCCCAATACTGGCGAGTTTCTTCTGCTGATTTCAAAACTTCTTGATACTCAGCTTCTACATCTGTCTGGTGCGCCTCAATGTAGGAAATGGCAGCGCCCAACTGCTCATCCGTAAGGTTAAATACATCGCGAATGAATTTAGGGGGATAGTGGGCTTTGAGATGATCTATTACATCATAAAGAGTTATGCGTGTTCCCGCGATCGTAAGCCCCCTTTCTGTGCGGACAATAGTCACTTTTTCATTAGGATTCGGAGTAGGGGTTAATACTGTGGCATCCATCTGTTTTTTCCGGTTGGCTATATTTGGCATTTTAACCCATTGTCTTTCAAACATCAAATTCTTTTGGCAATGCTTTCAAGAGATGTCAGCCGTTCATAAACCACATTTTTTAAATAAGTCGGGATTCTAGCCTTGACCAATCATTCAAGGCTAGAATCCCGACTTAACTCAACTCTCAATACATATCAACTTATAAAAATATTATTGCCAAGAAAACAACTCTATGGTACACTAGAAGATTGTGAATATTAATCAAAAGTAAAGTAACAAGCCCGGAGAAATCAAAATGACACAGCAAACCCTGCACGGAACCAGCCGCAAAAGAAAAAGAACATCCGGTTTTCGCGCCAGAATGCGTACCGCAACCGGTCGATTGGTAATCAAAGCACGCCGCAGCAAAGGTCGCCACCGCCTCGCAGTCTAGCACTGCCCGAGAATGAGCCCGATCGCACGCAGCCATGTTGCCTCCTACAAACCGACTCAAGCACCGAAAGGACTTCAGCGCCGTCTACCGCAAGGGAATGCGCCGCAACTCCGCTCATTTCAGCTTAAGAGCTCTTCGCAAACCCAAAAGCGTCGAGATTGGAAAACCCACAGCCGAGAAATCCTTGCAGCCCAGCCGCACAGGCATTTCTATCAGCTTGAAAGTCAGCAAGCGCGCCGTAGTCCGCAACCGGATCAAGCGCCAGATTCGGGCCGCTTTGCGACAGCTATTGCCCCGATTAAAATTCGGCTGGGATTTAGTAATTGTGGTGCGTCCGATCGCACAAGAGTGCAATTATGCAGAAATTCTGCAAGAATTAGAGCAGTTGTTGGTAGAAGCCGAGGTACTAGATGGGAATTCGAGAGGAAGTATATTATGAAGGCGGCCCTGCAGTTGGAGACTTGATTATCAACTTACTGCTGGGGCTGACTGTCGTGGGAATCCCCCTCGCAGTAGGAGCAATTGTCCGGGCTCTGTGGCTGCGCTACCGGATTACGAACCGCCGAGTGTCCGTAACTAGCGGTTGGATGGGGGGCGATCGCATCGACGTTATCTACTCAGATATAGTCAAAATCGTCACAGTACCTCGAGGTTTCGGGACTTACGGAGACATGGTGCTGACAATGAAAAATGGCAGCCGCTTGGAACTGCGATCGATTCCGAAATTTCGAGCAGTGTATGACTACATTAACGAAAAACTGCCCGCAGCAGCTCAAAAAGCCAACGCAGCAGCAAAAGCTAAATAACCGAACGGCTTTCACCCTGATTTAAGGGAGAAAGCAGTCGATTTTAGATTTTAGATTTTAGATTTACTCGCAGCTTTGAATCTGGGAGATGGAACTTTGATCTAGAATTTTTGAATCTCCACGACAGGATTCGGGGGCTTGTGTCGGTTTTTTGGGCGAAGTCAGCGCGAGTATTGGCTTTAGTCATTACAAAAATCTGTTAGCGGGCGGTCGATCGACAGGCAATGTCCTAAGATAGAGACAAAAGCCTAAAAGTTGAGGCAGCCCGCATTTAGCGGGTAAAAATAGTTCTCAACAGCAAATTAAGAGCACCTAAATTAACTCAAAGCGAATGGATTTTGGTATCTCGTTTCTCTCCAACAACCTAATGCTGCCGATCCTAGATTTTTTCTACGGGATCGTGCCAAGCTACGGTTTAGCGATCGTATCTCTGACGCTCGTGATTCGCTTTGCTCTCTATCCTCTAAATGCAGGATCTCTTCGCAATATGCGGCGCATGAAAGTAGCGCAGCCGTTGATGAAAGAGCGAGTAGATCAAATTCAAAAACTGTATAAAGAAAATCCTGCCAAACAGCAGGAGGAAATGAGCAAAGTATACAAAGAATTTGGCAATCCTCTCGCAGGATGTTTCCCGTTGGTGCTGCAAATGCCGGTGCTGTTTGCACTGTTTGCAACGCTCAGGGGTTCGCCGTTTTCTGACGTAAATTACAGCGTTAACGTCCAAGTTTTGCCCAAAGAACAAATCGAAACTGTTCAACCGCAAGCTTTTGCTACGCCACCACAAAATATTTACGTGACGGGTACATTTCACGCTCCAGTTGTGGGCGTGATTCCAGCCGGTGACAAACTCGGAGTCGGCGATACAACCAAGGTTGAATTTAAGACCCCAGATGGCAAACCTCTCCAAGCTCTAGCGGCAGAAAATAAGAGCGAAATAGACTTTGTTCCCCAATGGAAAGTCATCAAAGGCGAAGAATTTGTCAAGGTAGACGAACAGGGAAACATCGTGGCTTTAGCGCCCGGTGAAGCCACGGTTCAAGGCACAATCCCCGGATTGGCTACCAACAAAGGATTCCTGTTTATCGAAGCTCTAGGCCGCGTGGGCGCGATCGACTCCGACGGTACAATCCACTGGGATATTTTGGTAATGATCCTGGGCTTCGGCATCAGTTTGTACATCAACCAAACTCTTTCGGGACAAGCACAAGGGCCAAACGACAACCCCCAACAGGCTACAGTCAACAAACTGACGCCAGTTATATTTTCGGGGATGTTTTTGTTCTTCCCGCTGCCCGCTGGCGTGTTGATGTATATGCTGATTGCGAACATCTTCCAAACAGTGCAAGCGTTTATTTTGTCAAGAGAACCTCTGCCGGAAAACCTGCAAAAAATTGTGGACGAAGCAGAAGCGAAAACCAAAAAAGAACAGGGATTAGATGCACTTCCCTTCGAGCCGGGCCGTTCTAAGAAAAAGGCTTGATTGTTAAAATGAAAGACTCAGAAATGCAGCGCGGACAGCAATGGTTAGAAGAACTGCTAAAACTGTCCGCAATTCCCTCAACAGTGGTAGGTCAACAGCAAGAAGATTGCTATTGGATGACAATAGATGAAAGCAATCTGACACCAGAACAAGTTGCTATCTTAGTCGGGCCAGATGGTAATGTCCTAGATGCGATTCAGTACCTCTGCAACACAGTTGCGAACATTGCTCACGAATCGGATGAGCCGATTGCTTATACAGTCGAACTGAACGGCTATCGCATCCGCCGACAAGCAGAACTGCGATCGATGGCAGAGTACGCAGCAGAGCAAGCGCGATCGACTGGAGGAGAAGTTGAGCTCAAATCGCTGTCTTCGGCAGAACGCCGTCAAGTACACAGTTTTTTGAGCGAATGTGAGGATATAGAAACTTACAGTCAAGGACAAGAACCCGATCGGCGTTTGGTAGTGCGCTTGCGCTGACATTAACAAGGAAAAAAGAAAAAAGGAAAAAGGAAAAAGCCAAAAATGAGCTATTCCTTTTGACTTTTGACTTTTGACCCGCCCAAAAACAGGTACAAGCCCCGATGCCAGAAGTAGATATCCAAAAATTTTAGAATCGTGTTTAAGCTCCCACATTCATCTGTGAAGAAAATCTAAAATCTAAAATCGACTGGCTTGTGACTTGAGACGAGGATAATAAAACGGCGAAAGATGATGATTATGGAGACAATTTATATCCCTCATCTACTCACAAAAACTGAGAGAAAAGAGGTCATTGATTTTGAAGAAATTATCCCCGATTTAGAAACTCTGACTCCCGTGCGGGGGCGGCTGCAAGTTACTCACCAAGGTAATTTTCTTGAGGTGAAGGCGAAAGCTGAAACAATTGTGACTCTTAGCTGTCACAGATGCCTAAAACAATACAATCACCGTTTAAAAATCCAATCATCGGAAATAATTTGGCTCGAAGAAAAAGTGAGCGAGCCTGATGCAAGTTCAGGAGAATTTGAAGTTGATTTAGAAGATTTGGTGGAAAATTTATCTCCTACAGGTTCTTTTTCTCCGACTGATTGGGTGTACCAACAAATGTGTTTGGAACTGCCGCACAAACAGCTATGCGATGTTGAATGCCCAGGAATAGATTTAAATAAGGATGATGCAGAAGAGACCGAAAGTTCAGAAACAGTCTGTGACAGTCGCTGGGCGTCTCTGGCGGCATTTAAACGGCAATTGCCTTAGTCATTAGTCAGCAGTCAGCAGTCAGCAGTCAGCAGTCAGCAGTCATTAGTCAGCAGTCAGTAGCTAAGAACTAATAACTGTAGAATAACGAAGACATCAAAATAACACCAGCTAATGAAGAATAAATGATAACTAATGACCAATGACTGTTAACTAATGACTAATAACTAATAACTAATAACTAATGACTAATAACTAATGACTATTTTTAGCGACGAGTTTGAACTGCTGCTACGATCGCGCTACCCCCTAATCTACATTCCCACACGGGAAGAAGAGCGCGTCGAAGTCGCGATCGCCCAATCAGCCAAAAAACAGGGTTCTCGCGCCGTCTACATCTGGGATTTTGTTGACGGCTACCAAGGCAATCCCAACGATACCGGTTTTGGCAAGCGCAACCCGCTACAAGCTTTAGAGTTTGTGGAAAAATTGCCGGCATCCGCACCAGCAATCTTTATTTTGCGAGACTTTCAGCGCTTTTTAGAAGATGTCTCGATTTCCCGGAAACTGCGAAATTTGGCGAGACTCCTCAAATCTGTCTCCAAAAATATAGTCATCGTATCTCCGATCACTTCGATTCCCGAAGACCTCAGCGAAGTCATCACTGTTTTGGAGTTTGCCCTGCCAGCGGCGGCGGAAATCAAAATTGAGGTAGAAAGGCTGTTAGGGGCTACCGGACAAGCCATAGAAGGGCGTTTCCTGGACGAAATGGTGCGCTCCTGTCAAGGTCTGTCGATCGAACGAATCCGCCGAGTTTTGGCAAAGGCGATCGCCACCAGAGGCGAACTGCATCCCGACGACGCGGAACTGATTTTAGAAGAAAAACGCCAAACCATCCGCCAAACTCAAATTCTCGATTTTTACCCAGCCCGCGAAAACATCTCCGATATCGGCGGTTTGGACAATCTCAAAGAATGGCTGCTGCGGCGCGGCGGTGCTTTTTCCGATCGCGCCCGCCAATACGGTTTGCCGCATCCCAGAGGCTTGTTATTAGTCGGAATTCAAGGCACCGGCAAATCCTTAACTGCAAAGGCGATCGCCCACCACTGGCATTTACCCTTGCTGCGGTTGGATGTCGGGCGCTTGTTTGCCGGATTAGTCGGGGAATCGGAATCGCGCACCAGACAAATGATTCAGCTAGCGGAAGCTTTGGCGCCTTGCGTGCTGTGGATTGACGAGATTGACAAAGCTTTTTCGGGATTAGACGGTAAAGGCGATTCCGGGACAACCAGCCGCGTGTTCGGAACTTTTATTACTTGGTTGGGCGAAAAAACTTCGCCGGTGTTTGTAGTCGCCACGGCGAACAACATCCAGTCTTTACCGCCGGAAATGCTCAGAAAAGGCAGGTTTGACGAAATATTTTTTGTAGGTTTGCCAAGTCAGGAGGAACGGCGGGCTATTTTTGAGGTACATTTGTTGCGGTTGCGATCGCACAGCATCAAAAACTACGATCTAGAGCGCTTGGCTTATGAAACTCCCGATTTTTCAGGAGCCGAAATCGAGCAAACTTTGATTGAAGCCATGCACATTGGGTTTAGCCAAAATCGAGACTTTACCACAGATGATATTTTAGAATCAGCTAGTCAGATGGTGCCCTTAGCCCGAACGGCGAGCGAACAAATCCAGTTTCTCCAAGATTGGGCTGCTGCGGGTAAAGCTCGCCTTGCTTCTAGATACGGCAGTTTGAGCCGTCGGATTCAGGGATAGTCGATCGCAAACATTGTGCAGATAGTTCAGTATTCGGTATTTACCCGAATCTAAAGTTGTCTTCCCAGAGTCTATCCCACCCAGCCCAAATTTCTCCATTCCCGATTCCCGATTCCCGATTTTCCCGATTCTTTATTCTTTCGATCGACTGTAAACTCTTCCTTGTTCCTTCGGTTAACTGTCAACTGTCAACCCTTCTCTTTCGCAAGCTGTCAACTGTCAACTGTCAACTGTCAACTGTCAACCTTTCTCTTTCGCAAGCTGTCAACTGTCAACTGTCAACTGTCAACTGTCCTGTCAACTCTTCCGCCCTATGAACAGTATATATAGCGTTTTCAAGTTTTTAGTGGGTTTTCTGCTAGCGATCGTGCTGATGGCAGGCGCTAGCGTGGCGGCTGCACTTTACTTTGCCGCTAAGCTAACTACTGTGCCCGAAAGACCTGTTTTTCCCAACGACAAAACAGCACAGATTGCCGGCGCTGGGGCGAAGTCAACAGCCAAGGCCAGCCCAGTTTCTACGTCTAGCGATGCTGCGCCTAGCGATGCCGCGTCTGAGAAACCCCTGGAACCGGGAGCTTACCGAGCTCTGGTGACTCAGCCGATCGGGTTAATTCTCCGGGATAGTGGCAACCGAGACTCGAACCGCATTGGCGGTGTAGGTTACAAGGAAAAAGTTGTTGTTTTGGAAGATTCGCCCGACAAAGAGTGGCAGCGAATTCGAGTTGAGGATGGCAATCGCGAAGGTTGGGTAAAGGGCGGCAATACTGAAAAAGTTGAAGGCGAATAGGAGCGATCGCAGCAGGTTGTTCACCAACGCCTCGTTTTTTCCTGTCTTTTGCCTCAAATTGTTAGATACATATTTATAGAAATAAGTCAAGTTAAATTTATTTGCGATATTGCCAAGTCTCAGAAACCGGGTTTCTTGTCGCGGGTTGATGGTGAAAGCCTAGGTTTTTGGTCAAGAAACCCGGTTTCTTTGGTTTTTGTGCAAGTCGTGGATATTTGGGAAGGCAATCTGAGACGCTGACACTGTGCGTGCGATCGCCCCGAAAAACTCCTCAATTTGCCATAAAGCTGACCAGAGCAAAGGTTTCAATAGCCAAAACTCAACAGAAAAACTCGATAATACATAATTTTAACTTATGTTATTAATGAGAGTATGTTAAGAACTTTAGCAAAATTTTAAGGTTAGTTGCAAAGCGTAGGCTTTTGTCACCGCAGCAGAGGCAAGAGTGGTAGCTTTGATCGCATATCTAAGTGTTCAGCTTTACAGCTATCAACCATAAAAAATATGTACGACAAACGTCCCGATCGAGATTTGGCGACTGCTGCTGTAACTGCGGCTTTAGGAGCTGGAGTGGTCACTTCTTTTGCAGTCAGCAGAGGGCAAAACCCTCTGGTAGCGTTAGCAATTACTGTTTTTGCAGCGGGAGTAGCTGTGATTTGCGATCGGTTCGGCTTAATCTAAGTTAATGTCCGATTTTTAGAAAATAGTTAACCAATAACATCCCCATCTTGTTTGCAACTAACAAGGTGGGGATTTTTAGTCGATCGTCCACAACTAATATTTTTATCTAATACAAAATTTAATTTTTAGCCAAAAATACCCAAAAACTGGTCATTTTTCCCTCATCAAGGCTAAGATGTGGCTGCAAACTATTTTCCTGACAGTCGCGTCTCTAGAAACAGCGATGCTATCGTGGTTTTTACCTGTAATTATTTTTGAAGGCATTTTTTTTTCAAACACGGGTGCTTCGCGCAAACAGGTAAAACTTAGTCTTGATAGATCCTGAGCAACCCAAAGCTCAGCTTAAGTTTGCTCGTACATCACAGCCACAATTTCACACTAAAAATTTATGGAATCCCTCGCCTACCTCGAACTTGCTCTTGTTTGCGAAGCACCCCCACAAGAGTCGGACATTTTTGATACACCCAAGTGGCAAAACCTATCGACTCAGACTTATGTCCGTTTGCTGTCTCTGGCTTTGATGGTGTCGGTTTTGAGTGCAGCCGGTTCGGCTTTTGCTCAAATAGATCCGGGAAATCCCAATTTGCGCTCTGTTCAAGACAGATTGCGGGATCTTGGCTATTTTTCCAGAGCTTCTACCGGTCAGCTCGGCCCGGTAACAAAACAAGCTCTGACTAACTTTCAACGAGACTATCAACTGTCGCTGACTGGTAGACCCGATCGATCTACGGTGATAGCACTCAACAGTTTAGACGGGGACGATCGACCTTTTCAAACTACTTATACAAACTATAGCTATAGCGAGCTGCGTTATGGAGACTCGGGTGCAGATGTTACCGCTCTCCAGCGCAGGTTGAAACAGCTAGGCTACTTCAAGACGCATCCCACAGGGAGTTTTCGCGAAATTACTCTCAATGCGGTGAGATACTTCCAGCGCATTAATCGACTGCGGGTGACTGGAGTGGCTGACAGGCAAACTTTAGCCTTGCTGTTTGCTTCCACCAGGCCAACTCCCCCCGTTACTCCTCCTGATATTTCGGAAAATGGCGGTTGCAAGGGGCTGCGGTTCGGCGACAGAGGGGCGACGGTAGACTTGATCCAGCGGCAGTTAAAAGCTTTAGGCTATTTTGAGGGCGGCATTGATGGGAAGTTTCGCGAACGCACTCTCTATGCAGTGACTCGTTTTCAGCAAGATTTCAATCTGGTTTCTGACGGCTGCGCTGACACTGCTACTTTGAAGGCGATAGATGCCCAGATGAGGGAAGCTGAAATTACTTTATATCCAGGAGAGAATGAGGAGCAGAGTAATAATGCTGGAGATTTTCTGGAGTTGGGCGACACAGGCCGAGAAGTAGAATTGTTGCAGCGGCGGCTGCAACACTTGGGTTATTACAGAAGCCAGATTCACGGTTGGTTCGATCGACCAACTCAACAAGCTTTGATCCGGTTTCAGAGAGATAGCGGGCTGTCCGGGACTGGTACAGTAGATCGCAGCACTCGATCGGCTTTGAGACAAGGCAACAGGCAGGCCGCAAAGCCGCAGCAGCCCGTCGCAACTAATCTGCAGCGGGGGGATACTGGGCCTGGTGTCCGACAGCTTCAGTCTGCGCTCAGAACTCTGGGCAAAAACCCCGCAAGAGTGAATGGAGTATTTGGAGCCGAGACTGAGTGGGCGGTGCTGTCCTTTCAACGCGAGCGCAATTTGTCCCCGGCTACAGGTATTGCCACTCCGGCAACTTTGGCCGCAATCCAAAACGGGTTAGCTGGGCGAGTTACTGTTCCTGCTGTGCCGATTAGCAGTGTCAATTCTCGATCGAGCATTCAGCAATTACAAACGCGGTTGCAAGAGTTCGGCTTTTACACAGGCTCAATTAGCGGAGTTTTTGATCCTCCGACTAAAGACACTCTCGATCGAGCTGTGCGTAGTCACGGGGTGAGCAGGGACGATTTGTTGAGCCAAACTTTTTAGCACCCAACTTGCGGAGGATACATCAAAAAAATCGGTTTTTGGTCTCCGACTGATTCCTGAAATGAGGTATTTTCGCTAATAGACCTCTCCAGGAAAGCAAGTCTGGAACAGGCAGGATGCCTGTTCCACAATAATTATTGGAGATGTCTAATAAACCAAGTTTCGGCGTTAGTGCGATCGCACTTGCGCCGAAAATTTTTGCTAAAAATTGTAACAAGCCGTACTTGAAATGCGAAAGTAGTGTATATTCACTCGATTGCATCTGGGGGGGTGCTGCCATTTTGGGCGATCGACCTCGGACAAGACCAATTACTGGAAACCAAAGACGGCCATCCCATTCGCAAAGCTTCATGGCACACCGTATGAATCGTTAACTGGCAGTCTAGCAGGTGGAGTCCAGACTTTTCAGCTTGTTTCATGCCAATTTTCAAAATCGAATCGTTGTTAAATTCGATCGTTCTGTTGCACTGAACGCAGACTAGATGGTGGTGGTGGTGCGGGTAAGGCTGGTTTATTTCATAGTGTTTGTGACCTTCGGCTAGTTCGAGTTCGCGGAGCAGGCTCATCCTTGCCATTAACTTTAAAGTTCGGTAAATGGTGGACAAGCTAATGTTTTCGCCCCGATTTTTTAACAAAGTGTACAAATCCTCCGCACTCAGGTGATTGCCCTTGGGGAGGTTCTGAAACACGTGCAAGATGGTTTCCCGTTGGGGAGTCATCCGCCAGCCTTTGTCATTGAGTTCGGATTTGAATGAGGACGCGGTGTAAAGTGCCATAGTGACCCTCTCAAGAAAGTCTGCCTATTGACAATCATACACAACGATCGAGATATTTTGCAAATATTGGAGCTTATTGAAAAAAGCTTGGGATAAAAATTGAATTTTTGATAATTTTTGACGGCACACATACCATAAAGCCTCAGACAGAGGACAGAGAAATAATGTTGAAGTAAAAATTATTACTTCTGCTTTCTACTTTCTGTCTTCTGCCTTCTACCTAGATCCAGAAACGGACATTACCCATACATTGACATACTCCCGAACCTTGAGGAATGGGTATTCTGGATTTAAACAGACAAAGCAAGCATAGCTTGTCTGATATTGCCGAGCATCCTAGGTTGATGCCTCAACCTCTAGGATTGTTTTGGGATTATAGGGTAGAAACCGGATTTTTAGATCTGGCACATCAACAATACATAGCCAATGATGAAAGCCGTCCTATAAGGACGAGGCTTTAAACCCTATTTGTCAGTAAATGCACACCAGCTAATTTAAGTCAGAGACTCCAGATAGTCGCGCACGCGGTTGCGACGCTTGGGTTGGCGGAGTTTTTGCAAAGCTTTGGCTTCAATTTGGCGGACTCGCTCGCGGGACAAATCGAGAGCGCGACCGATTTCTGCCAAGGAGTAGGGGTGTCCGTCGCCCAAACCAAAGCGCATCAGAATGACATCTCGTTCGCGACTGGTCAAATCTGCCAGGAGTTGTTGCAAGTCGCGGTGCAGAGCTTCTCGCATCAGCATTTCTTCTGGCGAGATGCTGTCGGTTTCGAGCAAGTCGCCCAACTCTGTATCTTTTTCATTGCCCACTTTAGTTTCCAGAGAAACAGAGCGGGGAACTCGCAGCAATACTTCTCGAACTTGAGTGGCAGTCATGTCCAATTCGACGCCGATATCTTCGATCGTAGCTGTGCGACCTTTTTCTTGAGAAATTTTGCGCTGGGCTTTCTTGATTTTGTTAAGTTTTTCGGTGATGTGGACGGGAAGGCGGATAGTGCGGCTTTGAGTTGCGATCGCCCGCGTGATTCCCTGGCGAATCCACCAGTAGGCGTAGGTGCTAAACCGATAGCCCCGTGTCGGGTCGAACTTTTCGACAGCTCGTTCCAGTCCGAGAGTACCTTCTTGTATTAAATCGAGCAATTCTAAACCGCGATTTTGATATTTTTTGGCCACCGAAACCACGAGGCGCAAGTTCGCCTTAATCATGTGGTCTTTAGCTTCGACGCCTTCAGCTTGAATTCTTTCGATCGCCTCCACCGTCATCTCGGCCAATTCTGCCCACTGGCGCTTCCCTTCGGACATAATTCGCTTGAGTTCTGGCACGTCACTAACGCCGGCGGTTAATGCCCAGCGTTCCAGGGAAGGCTTGTGTCCCAATTGTGCAGACAGGCGATCGCGCACTTCAATTAAATGCACGAAGCTTTGAATCAGCCCTTCTTCCTGGGAAGCGACGGTATTCCGCAATTCCAGCAATTTGATATAGCGCTGAACTTTTTGAGCTTCTGAGACTTCTTCGTCTCTACCCAAGAGACGCACCCGACCGATTTCCTGTAAGTACAGGCGCACTAAATCTGTAGTGCGGCGGCTAGCATTTTTTTGCAATTTGGATGCTGTGTCTGCATCTTCAGTCTCTGCTGAGTCTTGGTCGATGGGTTCGTCTCCAGCTTCTTCAGCATCTTCATCCAACACATCTACATCTTGCAAGGGATTGACTCGCAGTTGTTCGTCGAATTCAGCTTCAGCGTAAAAAGAGGTGGCTGGCATAGTGATTTTCTCAATTGCTCCGGGTGAAAAGATGCTACGCTTAGCGGTTATTTATAATTATGATGCCCGCTTTTTTAAGACGAAGCATCACCGCTGTTTGTTTCTTTACTAACTTTTCTGACTTTTGTGCTGTTGGAGAGATCGAACTTTGGCTGCCCCACTTGTTTTACCAAGATTCGGGAAAACGCTAAGAACTTTCTGATGTAACAGTTTGAAGCCCCGAAAAGTGCGTTGTACTTCTTTGTTTATATAGCTAGTATAGATAGAGACTGGCTACAAACAAGTGACCAAGGTCAGAAGTTAAGTTAATCTTCATCACCAATAACCTGGTTCCCGATCACTTCGGAAAAATAGGGAATTTTTTAATAAAACTTTATATAATTCGGCGCTCTAGATTCAATACCCCACAGCTCAGAGGAAGCTTAATCCTTTGCACCATATGAGCTTCATAGTTTTTAGAGTCTCCCTTATCGAGTTGGCGGTTAAGGGGAAAACCGGGTTTCCTGACAAAAATTCTGCATTTAAACCCAGAAATTAGAGGAACAAACCCGGTTTCTCGATGTATTTGGCGTAGCTTGCGAGTGTGATAGCGCGATCGATCTAGAGCTTTTTTGCTGTTCGCTGGGGCTTCCCACTTAACTTCATCGAATAGGAACAGCATCAAAAACCGGGTCTTTTGCACTCCCGCTGGAACAGAAAGCGTAGGTTTTTCCTCGCTGTTACCCGATCGCTGAAAAGTTCAAACTGGCGTTGAATTTGTCAATCAGTAAGATTACTTAAAAAACTGGTTTTGAGAGTAGTGAAAAATTCGCGGGGGTAAGTGGGCATAAATATGGCCCTCCGGATGTTAGCGAAGCCATCGAAGAGGATCGCCTAAATCTCAGTTTTTCACCCAAAATTTGAGTATGCTCTAAGTATAATTGCTGATGGACCAAGGCCACCTGCGGCTTAAGTTGTTACCCGATCGAGTCTGATTGAGAATGATTCTCTCCCACGCAAGTTAACTCAAAGGAAAATTGCTAGCGCGGGTAAAGTTTCATCAATTCCCTCACCTGTTCGGCGTGATAGGAACTGCGAGTTAAGGGAGAAGCGACAACTTGCAAGAATCCCAAAGATTCGCCAAACTCTCTCCAAGCATCAAACTGTTCCGGCGGCACAAAATTTTCAACGTTCAAGTGCTTTTGAGTCGGTTGCAGGTACTGTCCAACTGTCAAAATATCGCAGCCAACAGCCCGCAAGTCCTGCATCGCCTCCCGAATTTCGGCATCTGTTTCTCCGAGTCCTACCATGATACCGGATTTGGTGTAAACGGACGGTGCGATGTCGCGGCTGCGCTGTAAGAGTTCTAGGGTGCGATCGTACTTTCCTTGCGGCCGCACCTTGCGGTAAAGTCGCTTTACGGTTTCGGTATTGTGGTTGAGTACCTCGGGCTTAGCTGCGAGAATAATTTCTAAAGCTTGCCAGTTGCCGCACAAGTCGGGAATCAGAACTTCTATAGTTGTATCGGGCATTGTCGATCGTACAGCTTGAATGCACTCGACAAACTGAGACGCGCCCCCATCGGGCAAATCATCGCGGTTAACAGAAGTAATTACAACGTGATTGAGTTTCAGTCGCTGCACCGCCTGCGCCAATCTTTCGGGCTCCGTCGGATCTAAAGCTTGGGGCTTTTTCTCAAAATCGATATCGCAGTAAGGACAGGCGCGGGTACAAGCCGGGCCCATAATCAAAAATGTCGCAGTACCTGCGTTGAAGCATTCGCCGATGTTCGGACACGAAGCCTCTTCGCAAACCGTATTCAGGGATAAATCCCGCAAAATTTCTTTGACGTTGCCGACGCGCTCCCACTGGGGGGCTTTTACTCGCAACCACTGGGGCTTAACTGTCACGCCTGTCTCCGCCTGAGTAATGTTTTACCAAACATTATATAGGAGGTTGCTAAGTTTTGACTTAAATGTGATATCCTAAAAATCTATTGATTAAATTCGGGATGTAGCGCAGCTTGGTAGCGCACCTCGTTCGGGACGAGGGGGTCGCAGGTTCAAATCCTGTCATCCCGATTGTTAAATTAAATTGGATATTCCCCAGCAAGTGAGTTTGTTGTTAGTTGTTTTGGGCGATCGTCCGGCTGTCTTTATTTGTGGTGCGGTACAAATTGTCGATCGGGCGAATCCGGTCGGGATAGCTGCGCTTCACGGGCGTGTTAATTTCCCTTTGCCAAAAAATCAACTGTAGCCGCTGTTTTTGCAAAAGCAATTAGAGAATAAGGCGTCAAGAATTCAGAGCAGCAGTAGAGAGTAGAGAGCAAGTCTTTGTCTTCTCACTCTGTGGGGATTTGGGATTGTGTTTAATTACACGTATTTGTTCAATGCTGAGAAATTTTGCCCAGGTACGACACCACAAGCAAGTAAAAATACTGAAATATTTCTTAAATAAAAGTTTCTCAACATTTACATCTTGAGATAGATGTATTAATAGCTGAATTAGCTTAAAATAAAGATTAATTGCGAGCAGTTTTAAAATTAACCCAAAAATCGGAGGATATTCTAGTGCAAAGAAGTGGCAAAGCCTTCGGCTCCTGCTCTCGCTGCGAAACAGTACCCGAAAAAATAGAGGGCACCGGAGGTTTATACCTGTGGTTTCCAGTATCGCACACTTTGAACAAGATTATTTCTGCACTGACCAAGGCAAAACTTGAATTCCGGGTTTTAGAAGAGAGCAAGTGTTTGTACATTGTGCTTGAGGAAATAGCCAAAGAAAAGTTTAGCACTCTAGCATCATCCGCGCTGACAAGTCAAGAGTTGAAAGAGACAAAAGTTTTGTGGATGCGCGAAGTTGAACAGCCGAAACTTAGCGATTTTTATCGCAGCACTTCCTTAGACTCTTTTATTAACTTCAGCCAGTCGAATTGGCTGTTAGATTTATTGTCAGAAGAACGCATTACTACACATTTTCAGCCGATTGTTCATACCTCAGACACTTCTAAAATTTTTGCCCACGAAGCGCTACTCCGAGGAATTGACGAGCAAGGAAACTTAATTCCTCCGGGTCGGATTTTTGCCCAAGCAGAATCAGCAGGTATAATTTTTCAACTAGATGCTTTAGCCCGAACTCGTGCTATTCGCGAAGCCAAAGTGTACGGTATCAAAGAACTGCTTTTTATTAATTTTTCTCCTACTTCTGTTTACGATCCGGCTACGTGTCTGCGAATGACGGTGCAGGCTATTGATGAATCGGGAATTCCTCACAGCAATATTGTTTTTGAAGTAGCGGAATCTCAACACCCTCCTGATATGGATCACTTGATTAAGATTCTCAGGTTTTACCGAGAAGCGGGATTTTTAATTGCAATGGATGATTTTGGCAGCGGTTCTTCTAATTTAAATTTGATGCACCAACTGCGTCCTGATTTTCTGAAGTTGGATATGCAATTAATTCGGAACGTCCATCAAGATTCTTATAAAGCACTAATTACTGAAAAAATCTTAGAAGTGGCCGCTCAATTAGAGATTAAAACAGTTGCTGAAGGTGTGGAAAGTTTGGAGGAGTTCGATTGGATACGGGAACGGGGTGCAACTTTTGTCCAAGGTTATTTGATTGCTAATCCGACTTCTCCACCCATAACAACTACTAGCTATATTGGTAGTGTGGAAGCTCTGCCTATATCTGCTTAAACGCTCAAATTTGCTCGTTCCCAGGCTGTGCCTGGGAAGGCATATCTGGAGGAAGAGCCTTCATTAAAATGAGACAATTTTGAGGCGGAGCCTCTAGATATTCATTACCAGGCTCTGCCTGGTAACGAGAAATTCATTACCAGGCTCTGCCTGGTAACGAGAAAGTGAGAAAATATTAAACGCTTAGATTGCGCCGCAAAAAGCTTTCTAGGGATTCCATTCTCATGCTGTAGATTGATTCCAATTTTTGCACTTCTTCGGGAGTGCAGAAAAACTCGTTACCGAGCAATACCCGCAAAGTTCCCAAGCCTTTTTGAGCTTGAGGATTCAACAAACCCAAGGCATTTCGCAATCCGTCAAACACCATCAACGGCGGGTTAATTACTACGGGTTCGCGGTTGAACAAGCGTCCGAAAATGCGGGCAATGTCGTCTCTGGTCAGAACATCGGGGCCGCCGACTGGTAAAATTTGGTTGCGCGCGCCTTCGACTGTTGGCGAGTCTGCTGCAATATGAGCTAAGTCGTCGGTACTGACAACTGAGGTGCGGTTTTTGCCGTCGCCAATCAGCAGGTAAAGTCCGGTTTCTCGAAATCTTTCTGCTAGGGGCAGCAAACTGGAAGCGAAAGCGGCGGGCCGCAAAATGGTATAATTTAATCCGCTGTTTTGCAGGTATTTTTCGACTTCTCGCTTGGCTTTGAATACTGCTGAATCTTCGTATCCGCGATCGACTCCGAGTACCGAAATAAAGACAAAGTGCTCAACTCCCGCTTCTTTGGCGCAGTCGATTAGTTCTATGTTGGCGCGGTAGTGTACTGCTTGAACGTCGTTGCCGGTGCCGTGGGTGCTGATGATGTACTGCACTCCTTGGCAAGCTTTTTTGATATCTTTGTCTTGTTTCAAGTCGCCGATAAAGATTTGGGCGCCTCGGTTTTCTAGTTCTGAGTAGCGAGAAGCGAGGCGAACAAATGCGCGGACAGGTTTGTCTTGATGTCGGATTTCTCGTACTATTCGGCGGCCTAGGGCGCCTGTTGCTCCGGTTACTAAGAACATGATTTTTGGTTGTTGGTTGTTATTGAGATTTTGCAGGTAGTCTCATAGTCCGGCAGGGGTTTAAACCCCTGCCTCATAGCTTAAGTCCTCGCTCAAGAGGACTGAGGAGTTTATTGAGAGTTGTGCAAGATGGGGATTTTTATTAATTTTATAACTCATAATTCAAATTTCGACAATCTTGTCTGTCATTGCGCGAGGTGAGAGCGATCGCAAAAGCTGGAGATTGTCGCGATCGATCGAACAAAAACGGTTTGTAGTGTGGACTTTAGTCCGCAAGATAGAGCGGACTAAAGTCCACACTACGAACGAATCTTATTGTTGTCGATCGCGCCTGCACAATATAATTCATTTTTCAAATTTCGACAATTACGGGGGTGTGGTCGCTGGGTTTGACTAATTTTCTGGGTTCAATATCTATGGTACAATTTTTGGCTCGATCGTACAGAGTCTGGCTGAGATAATGGTGGTCGATTCTCCAGCCGTTGTTGCGGGGAAATGCGGCGGCGCGATAGTCCCACCAGCTATAATGGCCGCCTTCTGATGTGAATTTGCGAAAGGGGTCGCTCAATCCTAATTCGGTGATTTCTGTTAATGCTTGGCGTTCGGGTATTGATAGGCCAACGGAGTTTGCAGCAGCTTTGGGATTGTATATATCCCGATCGTCCGGGACGATGTTGAAGTCGCCGCAAATGCACAGGTTGGGCGATTTGTCTAGTGCTATTTTGAGGTATTCTTGGAGCAGTTTAAGCCAATGCAGTTTGTATTGATACTTCTCGGAACCGACCTCGGAACCGTTGGGAACGTATACGGAAATGATGCAAATATCGTCGATAACCCCGGCTATGAGCCGTTTTTGTTCGTCGAAGCTGCCGGCGGTTGCAGTGCCGAGAATGGGGGAAAATCCGGCGCTAATCTGTGACATGGGCGATCGGCTAAAAATAGCGACGCCGTTGTAGGATTTTTGACCGGAAATGTAACAGTTGTAGCCAATGTCGAGGAAGGGTTCCAGGGGAAAGTCTTTGTCTGTAACTTTGGTTTCTTGCAAGCAAAGAACGTCTATTTGGTTGGTTTGCAACCAGTTGATAACGTGTTCGAGGCGGGTGCGGATTGAGTTGACGTTCCAGGTGGCGATTTTCATTATTATAGTAAGTAATAGATTAGTCGATTTTAGATTTTAGATTTACTCATCGAAGTGCGATCGGGATGCTCGTGAGTGATGGTCGCAACTGCGACGCTCTATAGTATAGTACAGTTGGAGGCTGGTGAGTTCGGATGTGCGATCGGCGAAGCTATCCCGAGCGTGAATCGCACGTAAGCGCATTGAGGCAGATTTGGCTGATAGCATGGCGCAAGCTGAGGGATATGGGCTCTTCCTAGAAATTGAACTTCACACCCTGTGATACAATAAATTTAAGCATGAAATTGTTTTCTTATTAAGTTTTTATTTTTTTAGTTATGACAACAATTACAATTCAAGTTGATGAAGATATTAAGAAGGCGTTTGAAGGGGCTACTCCTGAGACTCAGAAACAGTTAAGCTCGATTCTTCAATTATTTTTAAGAGAAAATTTACACAACAAAACTTTAACAGAGGTAATGGCAGAAATTTCTGATAAAGCACAACAGCGCGGCTTGACACCAGAAATATTACAGGATATTTTAGCCGATAATGATGAATAGATTTGCGATCGATACTAATGTTTTAATCAGTGCTTTGCTTTTTAAAACCTCAGTACCATTTCGGGCGATCGAATTGGCAGAAAAACAAGGAATAATTTTATATTCTGAAGCGACTTTAAAAGAATTAGAGCAAGTTCTGAATCGTCAAAAGTTTAACAAGTATCTTTCTTTAGAGGACAGAAAGGTATTTTTGCTGAAATTTATCAGTTCTTCTCAGTTAGTCTCTATTACCGAAAAAATCGCAGTGTGTCGAGATGAAAAAGATAATAAGTTTTTAGAGTTGGCTGTTAGTGGTAATGCCAATATAATTGTTACGGGGGATATGGATTTGTTGATATTAAATCCTTTTAGGACAGTAGAAATTATTACTCCCGATATGTTTATTGATAGATTTAGTTAATCGCCAACTCAGTCAGTTATTAATGCTGGTTTTTCAGATACTCAATCAATACAGGCTGGAGTGTGAAAAGTGTTTTCTGACCTTGTTTCACTTTTTCAATTAATAAACGCCGTCCCAAGGATTGCACAGCTTGTAATAATGCTGATGGGGATAATTCGAGATGGGCTGAAATTTTTGATATTTCAACTGGTGCAGCTTCACTAGCTAACGAGGATATCACTTGTTTTTCTGGTTCGGTTAGCCGATCGCACTGCTGCTCCAATAGTGATTCTAAGTCACCTAAGAATAGGGTATCATAGGAGAGGAATTCGGAAACGCTGCCGCCGAATAAGTCTTGAATCAATGTGGCAATTATATTTAACCATAAGGGATTGCCTCGGTAAAGGTCGATTAGTTCTGACCATTTCTCCGGTTCTGCTAAACCTTTTTCTCTGAATATTTCTTGTGCTTCCGGGCCTAAACCTTTGAGTTGCAGCGATTTACAGGGGCGGTTTTCGCCTTCTAAAGCGGCTATTTCTCTGGGTTTTTCCCAACTCAGGAGGATGAGGCAACTGTTGTGGGATGACTCGGCTATTTGTTTGAAGAATGTGCCGTAATTTTCATAGCCTGGTTGGTAGTTGCCTGCGAGTTGTCCGCTGCTGAAGATGGTTTGGATATCATCGAGGATGATGAGACAGCGGTGCGATCGTAAATATTGTAGGGGCAATCCCCCCGTGGGTGCCCTTTCTTCGGCGGGGGCGGGCACGGGGGCACCGCCCCTACAGAGGAATTGAATTAAATCGGTTTGGAGTGTTTGCAGGGGTGGAGAATTGCGGAGGCTGCGGTAAATAATATAATCGAATTCGTGTTGAATTTCTGGGATTAGTTGGAGAGTTAGGGCGGTTTTACCAATGCCGGATAAGCCGTTGAGTTCGGATGTGCGGTTATAGAATATGTTGGGTTCTGGTGCATCCGATAGGTCTAGTCGCTCTTTAGGTTTAGTTTGGTTATAAAGTGGCTGATTAGGTTTTTCTGTATTTGGGATTTCTGAGAGATGCGACTTGTTCTCACAAACACTGAAATTATCAATTTGTGCATAATAATTTCCAAAGTTTGATTCAACTATGGATAATTGCAATCTTTCCACTGTGTATCTAAAGTTTGATTGATTAATATCTTCGCCTAATGTTTGTGATAGAAGTTTCCATAATTTTGCTGCCACTTTCTTGACATGAGCTTCACTACGGTAGCAGGTTTTGGCAATCTCTGGGTATTTCTGGCGTTGCCAAGTACCGCGCAATATGCCTTCTTGTAAATGATTGAGATGTTTTCCTGTCTTAGCGAATACGATGTCGTCAGCGATTTTTAAGACTTCCTGAACTTCCATAGGTGGAGTGGGGGTTTAGTTTGGCTGGTTGCTATCCTACTCTATCCTACCGTTTGATACTTTAGCAACTAAATTATACTATTTGCTACTGATTCACTGTAATAAGCATTAAATAAATACCTACTAAATCCTACTTTATTTTACTAGACAAAACTTATAAAATCGGACAAAATGATAATAGTCAAAACGTTGCAAAATAATTGCTTTTGCTCAAACTATAGTGGTGCGATACGTAGGCGAAAGTTGAAAAATATCAACTTCATTCAGTAGATTGAAATTGCAAGATACAACACCCTTAAATACTATAGTAAGGAGAACAAGTATGAGTATAAACACGGGAAAAAGCCTACAGCGCCAAGATGACAAAGTTATTGTAATAGATAGACCAGAAGCTATAGTAGTTACTAAAAAAGTAGTTAAATTTGGTTCTTGTGTTTATCAATTTCGTAACGTTACTGGATTTGGAGTTGCAAATGTAAAAACGCCTTATAAAGTACATCCTCTAGTTATCTTGATATTACTTTTCTTAGGCGCTATTTTATTGTATCAGAGCGACCCACAGGTACAAGGATTTGGAATACTAACCCTTTTATTAGCATGTGCTGGAATTATTGACGACCTTTTGCAACCAAAACGAATAGGACTTGAATTATATGTAAATTCAGGAGACAATGTAATATTTGTCACTGCCGATAAATCAGGCGTCAGAGATGTGATTTCACAATTATGCGAATTTATGGAGAGTGACACAGAAGATATCAAGGTAATTAATATTAACCAAACTCATGCCACAATAGGTGTTGGCTATGCTGAGCAACTGCAATCTGGACAAATAGGTGGCAAAATAGATAACAGACAACAATAGTTAATTCTTAATACGGAGATATTATGTCAGAACGTAAAATAAATCTCGACCAAAGTCAGGCATCAATAGGTGTTGGCTACAGTGAGAAAGTAGAGGCTGAGCAAATAGGTGGGACTATTAACAATTACTCACCGGAACAAAGGCAAACTCTTGCCGAAGCCGCAAAAGAAATTCAGGAGCTTTTAGATCAGTTGTCTGAGACATACCCAACAAAAACGGCTGTCGAGAAATCAGCATTTGCTACAAAAGCTATGGAAGAAATTGAGAAAAAGCCTGATGTGAAGAAAAAGGTACTTAAAGCTTTGAAAGCTGGTGGAGTAGCAGCGCTAATGGAACTTACAAATAATCCAGTCGTGAAAATCCTAACTCCAATGCTTGAAAGTTTACTGGAAGAAGATAAGTAAGCCTTAGTATCCAGATTTTAAAAAAAGAGCGATCGCCCTTACGTCCCAACTTTTCAAAAAGCGCGATCGCCCCTCGCCTCTATTTTTCAGAAAAGCACTGCTTACTGATAAAGATTATGACTCGGATCTAACCAAACAATATAAAATACATCCTCAATAAAAAAACCATGCACTCGACCGTGCTCGTTAGTTGAAAGAGAAAACTGATAAGGAATTGTTACCAATTCTTTTTCATTCGGGATACCAAACCCATTAGGTTCGGTTGTTTCTCGCCACTTAATCGGATGACAGCGAAGAGATTGACTGCGATTCATCTTGATCTCTTGTGCCGTTAATGTTGATAAATCGCGCAATCTTTCCAAAAAAGCAGTAAAATAATTCGGATCGCGATCGCGAATTGAGAATTTTTCATTCTGAGTTTGCAGGTACTTGAACGAAAATCCCAGACTTTCCGGCGGTTTCCCTTGAGAAGGGACGATTTTAGACTGAGGTTTCTTCTTTGACACGAGTCGAATAATATTGTTTCATAGATTCTTGAGAAATAATCCCATGACAAGATTCGTCTCTAGGTAAATTTCCTCTCGCTTCTAGCCAAGGCATTTCACCACAAATCATTCGTTCCAAAGTTTCATCATCATACTCCAAATAGGCATCTGCAACTTCTTCCAGAAATTCCCCGATTTCTTCAGAAAGTTTCGGGCGCTCGATTCTTTCTACAATTGGTTCCCAGCTAAATTGGCTTTGATACTTCTCTAGTAAATCAGGAATCACTGGCCCGTGAACCCACGCTTGAAAATCCGCATTAAAGAGTGGCGTGCCATAAATTGCTAAATGCCAAGCTTGAGCGTAATACACGAGTTTTTGTAGCTTGTAAGCATTTATTTCTACATCGAATTGCGAGGCTAACCAAATGAAATAATTGGCAATTTCGCGATCGCTCAGTGTTTCCGAATTAGTTGAAACAGCAACAACTTTCAGTTCACCTTTAGCTAGATGTTCCAATAGTTCAGAAACAGACAAATTGAATTGTTCAGCAATTTTCTCAACTCTTTGCCAGACTGGATAATTTACAGTTACTTGATATTCAGTTTTGATTGAAGGAGCTTGGGTCATGGCTAGCATTTCTTAGCGTTGACTAAAATAATTATAGCAAACTGTTCTACAATACTCGTAATTAAAATTATAGTATCATTCATCCTGACCCGATAAAAATACAATCAGGCACGAGAAGGAAATGCGATCGCCCTTCGTCTCCCATTTTCTGAAAAAGCGCGTGTAGCCAGCCGACAGATTACTGATTGGGTACCAGTACGATGAGGTAAAGTGAGTCGTCGCGAAGTGGGGCGCAAGCCATCGCACCAATCGCTGGCTAGCAATACACACCCACAAACTATGAGGTTTTAATCCCACATTCCGCAGATATTCGATCGGATTTAATTTCAAAAGAATTCAGAATTCTCAAAACCTCAAATAATTGCTCTGCAATCATTTGAGGCTTTTT
>NZ_JAEQCI010000127.1:0-24130 GCF_020738565.1 Microcoleus sp. PH2017_12_PCY_D_A
ATTAGGGCAACTAATTTCTAATGTCATATCACGCTATGGGAAACACTTCTCTAATTATAGCTTACTCCGATCCTTTCCTTCAGGGCACTACCAAATTTTGCAGTCTAAAGGTTTGACTGGGGAACAACAGTGGGAAGAGTTGATTAAGATCTACCGCGGCAATCCTTTAGCTTTGAAACTAATTGCTGGAACCATTGAAAATATTTTCAATAAAAATGTGGCGGGATATCTCAAGTGGGGCACAATATCTATTAGCCCCGATTATAGGGATATTTTAGACAATCATTTCCAACGATTATCAAGTTTTGAAATCCTACTCATGCAAGCTATAGCCAATGCAGACAAACCAATTTCTTTTCAAGAAATGAGAGAAAAACTGGCACTAGAATTCAGCACTTCAAGTTTAATAGAAGCGTTAGAATCTGTAGGTAGACGCTTTTTGATTGAAAAAATTACAAATAACAATACAAATGAATTCTTGTTCGTTTTACAGCCTGTAATTAGAAAATATTTGAAAAACATTAAAGTGCCTAATTCTGGGAGCGATCGAGAAATTGCTTAAAATTTTGATCCATCTTTTAAATCTGTTAATTAACACCGGAAATTTATGTGATTTACTGTATTAACCCCGATTGCAAACAGCGTCAAAATCCCAACCATATTGAGCATTGTCAAGCTTGCGGTACTCCGCTGGTTATTAGCGGCTACCAACTCCTCAAACCACTGCGAGCCTTAGATCCGCGGAGCTATACGGAGATCTTTGAAGCGGAAGATAGAAAAGGGACTCGTAAAGTAATTAAAGTCTTGAAAGACAGCAGCACCCAATTAGTCGAAATGTTTGTCCGAGAAGCATTTACCTTGCAGTTGCTGAATCATCCGGGGATTCCCAAAGTAGAAATTGATGGATACTTCACTTTTACCCCCAAGGACAGTACCCAAGAAATTCACTGCTTGGCGATGGAAAAAATAGAGGGAAAAAATTTAGAACAGTGGTTGACAGAACACGGCCGTATTTCTCAAGATATAGCTTTAAATTGGCTGAGACAATTAATCGAAATTATAGAAGTTTTGCACAAAAAGCATTTTTTTCATCGTGACATTAAACCATCAAATATTATTCTCAAACCTGACGGTAGGCTAGTATTAATAGATTTTGGCAGCGTTAGGGGAATTACCAACACTTACTTAGCTAAAATAAAACAACAAACAATCACAGCCATTATTTCGGGCGGCTACACTCCGCCAGAACAAATAGACAGTCAAGCAGTTCCCCAATCAGATTTCTATGCTTTGGGTCGCACTTTTATTCATTTGCTGACTGGCAAATCTCCTCTCGAACTGCCAAAAGATTCTCGTACAGGTAAGTTAATTTGGAAAAAGCAAGCGCCGCAAATTTTCCAGCCACTGGCAGATTTTATTGATGAGATGGTAGAATTTTTTCCATTCGATCGCCCGCAAAATACAGCAGTTATTTTGAGGTCTTTAACTCTTAGAGGGCTGTTTGTCAAAAGCATTTTGCGAAATCTAAATTCTCCTTTGTTCAAAGTCTCAATTGCTGCTTTGCTATTGGCTGGAATATTTTATCGTTTGTCTTTTCCAGGAATTGCTCAATATTATTACGATTTGGGTGTAAAAGCTCAACAATCGCAACAGTTATTTGAAGCTAAAAAATACTACGAACAAGCGCTTGCTTTCAATCCTCAAGATTCAAAAATAGTCAACAACCTCGGATTGATTTGCCAAACTATTAAAGATTTTGCCTGCGCTCAATTGCAGTACGAAAAAGCTGTCAAACTCAATCCGTTAAATCCTGTAGCCCGGTATAATTTGGGCGGTTTTTACGATGATTCGGGAGAGTTCGATCGCGCCACAGTTCAATACGAACTTGCCATCCAATCTAACAGCCCGGTTGCTGTCAATGCTCTTAGCGATTTAGCTCGGTTACGGATTTTGGATGGAGATGCTGCGGCAGCTATTGAGTTGAGTTTGCGGGGTTTGCAGCAAACTCAGAAGCCGAAAGTGCGATCGGCATTATACAGAAATCTCGGCTGGGCTCGCTGGGTACAAAATGATTATTCTCAAGCTGAAGCTGATTTGCAGCAGGCAATTAAACTCAATCCTGAACGGACTGATGCTTATTGTTTGTTGGCACAAGTCTTAGAAGCTAAGGATGATAATAAAGGTGCATTAATCCTGTGGAAAAAATGCCTGAACCGGAACTCTAACAATAGCCGAGAAGTGAAGGTTTGGCAGACTATAGCGCAGCAGCGTATTAATGACTCTCGCTAATTAATAACTAATAACTAATTTTTCAAGTATAGCTGATGCACTTACAGACCTCTATATGCAAGAGGTCTCTTGTGTTTCGAGGTGAGTGTGTTTTTTTGTAAAAAAAACTAAAAATCTGCATAAAAGGCAGGACTTGAGGGCGATAGCTAAATTGAAGGACTTACAAAAAAGCCATGAAATGCAGAAAGTCAGGCCTATTATTTTTAGTTTCAAGTTCTCTAGTCCTAACCCTAGTTTTAGCAGTTGTGATGCCCGATCGTATGCGCCAACTTGGAAAAATATCGATCGCCCGAACCTCCCAAACCTTAGCAAAAACCTATTGCGACGATAAAAATAACGGCTGTTACGAAGAAGATCCCCGCAGATTTGTCAACCCCCACCCCGGCAGACTAGATCCGCCAACGACTGTGAAGTTTTGTCACTTTTTGGCGAAGTGCTTCCAGGCACTGCGGTAGACTAGCCTTTGATTCTCTGTGCAGGCTGTAGCGGTGGCACCTCGCCGTCAAATCTGTTAATTCGCAGAGCCAGCAAATTTTTAGTGACTCGTTGGGAGCCTTTATTCAATGTCTCATTCAGTCAAAATTTACGATACCTGCATCGGCTGCACTCAGTGCGTCCGCGCTTGTCCGACTGACGTTTTGGAGATGGTGCCCTGGGATGGCTGCAAAGCAGCTCAGATTGCCTCTTCTCCCCGCACCGAAGACTGTGTAGGTTGCAAACGTTGCGAAACAGCTTGCCCTACCGATTTTCTGAGCATCCGGGTTTACCTGGGAGCAGAAACCACTCGCAGTATGGGTCTAGCTTACTAAATTTCGATCGAATTGTCGATCGAGTTACGTTACAAGGGAGGGGGCGATTAAATTGCCCCCTCTCTTTTTGTCGCGGAATCTGCATTCTGCAACCGGAAGAAGGTAAAAATGATAAAACTTGAGTTTTATTGCGATCGCTAAGCAGGAGAATTACCTTAAATGTGCGGAATCGTTGGTTATATCGGCACGCAAGCAGCAAGCGAGATTTTGCTATCAGGATTGGAGAAACTGGAATATCGGGGCTACGATTCAGCAGGCCTCGCTACCATCTCCGAAGGAGAAATTACCTGCATCCGAGCAAAAGGCAAATTGCACAACCTCCGGGAAAAGCTAGCAGAGATAGACTCTCCCGCGCCCATCGGCATCGGACATACCCGCTGGGCCACTCACGGCAAACCAGAAGAATACAACGCTCACCCTCACCGGGATAATAGCGGGCGAATTGCCGTAGTTCAAAATGGAATTGTCGAAAATTATCGCGAGTTGCGCGAAGAATTGAAAGCCAAGGGACATAAATTTGTCTCAGACACCGATACAGAAGTTATTCCTCATTTAATAGCTGATTTTTTGGGTGAAGGAAGAAGGAAGAAGGAAGAAGGAAGAAGGAAGAAGGAAGAAGAGAAAAAAGCCGAAATAATTGCAGATTTGTCGTTTTTGGAAGTGGTTTTAAAGGCGGTAAATCGGTTAGAAGGAGCTTTTGCGATCGCCGTTATCTGTGCCGACTTTCCCGACGAACTCATTGTCGCCAGACAGCAAGCTCCTTTGGTGATCGGCTTTGGTGCCGGCGAATTTTTCTGCGCTTCTGACACGCCTGCGTTAATATCTCACACCCGCGCCGTTTTGTCCCTCGAAAATGGCGAATTGGCAAGACTAACTCCGATGGGAGTAGAAGTTTACAGCTTTGCAGGAGAAAGGCTGAAAAAAAGCCCGCGCCTCCTCGGCTGGAGTCCGGTTTCTGTCGAGAAACAGGGCTTCAAGCACTTCATGCACAAAGAAATTTACGAACAGCCGGCTGTAGTTCGAGCTTGTTTGGAAACTTATTTAGACAGCGATTGGCAGCCCGGAAATCCAGGCTCTCCCATCAATCTCAACTTGCCGAAAGAACTTTGCGCCGATGTCGAACAAATCTCAATTCTCGCCTGCGGAACGAGCTGGCACGCCTCGCTAATTGGCAAATATTTGTTGGAACAGTTAGCTAATATTCCCACGGCTGTGCAGTACGCTTCTGAGTACCGTTACGCGCCCGCACCGCTGACAGCAAATACTTTAATTATTGGGGTAACTCAGTCGGGAGAAACGGCGGACACGCTGGCTGCTTTGGGGATGGAACAGCAGCGCCGCGCGGCTTTTACTGATAAATTTCGATCGCGAATGTTGGGCATTACTAACAGGACTGAAAGTTCGATCGCCCACATGATACCGCACGTTATTCACACCCACGCTGGGATAGAAATCGGCGTTGCTGCAACTAAGACTTTTGTCTCGCAGTTGATGGCATTCTATTTCTTAGCTTTGGATTTGGCGCACCAGCGACAAACCATCAGCACCGAGAGATTGGCAGAAATTATTGCTGGTTTGCGCCAGTTACCAGCCCAAATTGAGAAGTTTTTAGAGATTCAAGAACAGTATGTCGAGGAATTGTCGCACCAGTTTACCGAAACCCAAGATTTTATCTTTTTGGGGCGGGGCATTAACTTTCCCATTGCTTTGGAAGGGGCGCTGAAACTGAAGGAAATTAGCTACATTCACGCTGAAGGATATCCGGCGGGTGAGATGAAACACGGCCCGATCGCCCTTTTGGACGCGAAAGTGCCTGTAGTGGCGATCGCGATGCCCGGAAGCGTCTACGAAAAAGTGCTTTCCAACGCTCAGGAAGCCAAGGCCCGCGACGCCCGTTTAATTGGCGTTACGCCGAAGCAAGGCGCGGCGGAAGCTGATATTTTTGACCACGTTTTGCCGGTGCCTTTGGTGGATGAATTGTTGTCGCCGATTGTGACAGTGATTCCGCTGCAATTGTTGGCCTATCACATTGCCGCGCGCCGAGGTTTGGATGTGGATCAGCCCCGGAATTTGGCGAAGTCGGTGACGGTGGAATAAGGGAAGTCATTAGTCATTAGTCATTAGTCATTAGTCATTAGTCATTAGTTGGTTGTTGGTTGTTCGTTCTAATAACCAATAACCAATGCCCGATGCCCGATGCCCGATGCCCTATTCCCTATGCCCAATTCCCTCTTCGCACACTCCCCAAATTGCCGCCAACAGCAACCAGCTTATTGTATTGACTCGGAAATCAAACAGCGTCACGTCTACAGTGTTAAATAGCGTACAGGCGGCGAAGGCTAATAAATAACTGAAAAAAATTAGGCGATCGCCCGAATTTACATCTTGACAAATTACTTGATTTGTGATATTTGAAATTGCATTTTCCTCTATTTCCTGCTGTTGGATATCTACAGGAAAATGCGATCGCCAATTCATCAATAGCAAAACACCTCTAGCCAAAATCCAGCCAACCAAACCCAAAAAGCAAAGCGTTACCGGAATCCCCGTTTCAGCAGTCAGCATCAAGATCAAACTGTGAGGATGACCGAGCCATTCGTGCATTCTATCTTGATAGAGAGGCGTAAAATTTCGCAATCCCCAACCAGTCCAAGGGCGCTGCTGAGCCATCGACCAAGCAAATTGCCACTGAGTCGTTCTCAAAGTAGCTGTAGGCCGATTTGGAAACATCTCATCCGTCAGTCTCGCCCAGAAAAAAGCCGGGATAATTGTTCGTAAATATTGCCGCACAGGTTGCGGGCCAAAAGCCGACAAAAACACTGCACCAACAGCACTAAAAACTACAGCTAATAACTTTTTCCAACCTGCATAGACAGCAAAAGCTACACTAGCTAAAACTGCAAGCCCCCAAGCATTACGAGAATTAGTAAAAATTAAACAAACAGCATTTCCCACCACTACAAAATTTAAAAAGTAGTCGAAGTGCGAAGTCGAACTATCTGTTATATCCGTTACAGAATCCGTTGCCGAACTTCCTGCTTCCTTCTTCCTCCGGAAACCTTCCATCCACAATCCCAAAGCTAAAATAAAAGCAATTGTTAGATAACAAGCTAAAATATTAGCGTACATAAACACAGAAGCCATCCTACCAGGAGGATTACCAGTGGGTTCGAGTACCCAGCCAAAAACTGGCTGCAATAAATCGATACCACTCCAGCCTAAAAATTGCTGTCCCAAACCTAAAATTATTACCGGAATTGAACTAATTGCTATTATCGAAGATAATTGCCGCAATTGAGCTGGAGTTTCAATCAAACGACTGAAAGCGGCAAACAATATAAAGAATGGTAAGAAATTGCACAATCCTAAAAAAGCCTCAATGCGGTTGTTGGCAAAAATCGCCGTGATGACTAGCAGCACGCTGAGAATTGCGAATCCTCGATTCAGCGGGCGGCGGGTAATTTGCCGGAACTTTTGCTGACAAGTGCCGATTAATCCCAGGAATATTCCTAAAGCTCCTAAAATCGGAATTGTCGGAAAAATAAGCACACCAATTTGAGCGAAATTCCAAGGAATTTGCAGGCCGCTATCTGGATGTTTTTGCAGGCGAGACTTGAGATTTTTGGCTGTCTGTTTGGCAGCTAATTTCCACGTTTTTTTGATGTTCACCCAAACTCCCAATTCTTCAATCCAAAATCCAAAATCCAAAATCGCTATGCTAATTCCCAAGCGCATTCCGATCGCGTTAAGCGAATTTGCGCCAAGGCAAAAATGGTCGGGATAATCCGCCCGTAGTTCGTAGAAATCGATCGCCAACCCAAATCCGCTAAAAACCAAGTCCACATCACCGGGCCGAGCAATGAAAACACGCTCTGCGTTGCACCGTAACGAGCCGCAGTCACGGCCATCCCGCGCCGCGCCGTCTGAATTGCGACATAATTTTGAAACTGGGTTGCTGCGGTTGCAGTCCCTGCGATCGCTGCTTGTTTTGCCATTTCATAAGTAGCAAAATGCAGTGCAAATTGATTTGCCATCAATTTCAGCAACATGGGTTTTAAAATTGAACTAACGGCTAAAGCGCTGCCACCTTTGAACAGCAAACCGAGCGGGTCTTTTTCAGCAGAAATTGGCAACGGTTCAGAAAGTTTAGCACCGACAATTGCTCGCTGTACGCGGACTGTCAGGGCTTGCTGTTCGTCTTTCGGCAAACGCTTCCAGGTGCGGCCCATTAAATGCAGAAATACTTCTGCTTCTAAGTCGGTGGTTGACAACTGTTTGGGATAAGGGATTTTGAGATAGCGGCAAACTTGAATTAGTGCTTGTCTGTAAGTTACTTGTTCTGTTCGCCCTCTGAGTACCGTCAACCCGTCGGCTGCAAGATACCGAAACCTTTGTTCTACGGCGTCTAGCCACGCTTGGCGATCGCGACTTTGTACGTCTATGGGTGCGGGGGTTTGCACGTAATCTAAAGGGTTAAATTTGTGGCTGAACAGAAGTTCGGTTAGTTGCTGCAATTCTTCTTCTGTTGTCAATTCTAGCGCTGCTCTGAGTTCGTCCAAGATTTTGCCCTCCCGTATACCATTTTAGATTGTAGATTTTAGATTTTAGATTGTCCCTGAGTAGCGCGCTTTGGAAATTGCCGATCGCTACATTTTTTTAACTAATCTTACCTGTCGATTATTTTACTACCTGGCGGAGGGCGATGGCTTACGCCCCGCTACGGCTTTGGGCTTTTATGCTCGTGGTACAGAGCATCTTTTGCTCCGCAGCCTTTAAGCTAATAACTAAATACAAAATACCTGACAGTTTATAAGTATGTTCGATGTTGTGGCGATCGGTGCGGGGATGGCGGGGCTGATTTGTGCTCGACAGTTGCGTCTGGCTGGCTATTCTGTCGCGGTTGTCGAGAAATCTCGCGGCCCCGGGGGACGAGTCGCTACTCGCCGCGTACAGGGCACCAGGGCCGATCACGGGGCCCGCTATTTGGAGCCGCAGGGGGATGCGGTGCAGGCGTTAATTGATGTTTTGGTCGATCGGCAGATCCTGAAACTTTGGACGGATAGTGTGGGAGAATTCCGACAAGGAGAAATATCATCTATTCCCAGTTCTTGTTATGTCGCACCGGCTGGGATGAATGCTGTCGGTAAGTATATCGCAGAGGGTTTAGACATTTGGTACGGCCGCCGAGTCAAAGCGATTTCTCGTACAGACAGTCAAATGTGGCATCTTTCTCTGGAAGTTACCGACGACAATTTAGAGACGCCTCAAGAATTGATTGCTAGGGCTGTGGTTGTGGCAATTCCTGCTCCTCAAGCTTTAATGTTTTTGAATTCAGAAATTGGTTTGTCGCCTGATTTTCTTGACAAATTGCGCTCTGTAGAGTACGACCCTTGCATTACAGTTATGGCTGGCTATTCTGCGGAACGAAATTCTGATTTGAGCAATCTCAATCCGCAGTGGAAATCTGTTTCTTTTCCCGATGATTCTGATTTAGCTTGGATTGGCTTGGACAGCAGCAAGCGGCTCGATCCGCAGCAGCCTGTGTTTGTGGTGCACAGCAGCGCTAATTTTGCACAGCGCTATTTAGAAGCTGCTGATTTGGATACTGTCGGTGGGGAATTGCTCGATCGCGCTTCTGAACATTTAATCCCTTGGCTGAAGCAGCCGCAATGGTTGCAGGTTCACCGCTGGCGCTATGCTTTTTGTCGCAATCCTTTACCTGTTTCTTGTTTGGTAGCCCAAGAAATTTTGCCGTTGGTTTGTGCGGGGGATTTGTGCGGGGACGGTCAAATTGAAGCTGCTTTGCGATCGGGAGTTGCGGCGGCTGTTTGGGTTAATTCTCAACTGGAGGATTCGCCCCTTTTAATAAGTTTGTAGTGAGGACTTTAGTCCTCTAAAAAATGCGGACTAAAGTCCTCACTACGAACATATCAGTAGGTTTGTAGTGAGGACTTTAGTCCTCTGAAAAATGCGGACTGAAGTCCTCACTACGAACATATCAGTAGGTTTTTTTCTAAAGTAGCGCTAGATATGACCCCCCCAACCCCCCCGCGATTTCGGGGGGGCTAAGACTTCATCCATAGCATATAGGTCAGAAAAATGGTATAAAGTCCTCACTACGAACATATCAGTAGGTTTGTAGTGAGGACTTTAGTCCTTTCTTATATAAGGACTAAAGTCCTCACTACGAACATATCAGTAGGTTTGTAGTGAGGACTTTAGTCCTCTGAAAAATGCGGACTAAAGTCTTCACTACGAACATATCAGTAGGTTTGTAGTGAGGACTTTAGTCCTCTCAAAAATGCGGACTAAAGTCCTCACTACGAACATATCAGTAGGTTTGTAGTGAGGACTTTAGTCCTTTCTTATATGCGGACTAAAGTCCTCACTACAAACTAAATTATTTGAAAATATGGGAGAATGGCGATTAATTCCACTCTCCCATTTGTTTATTTCTGTGCTGTTTCCTGCTTCTTTAAAGCTTGTTCTTCCATCTTCAATAACTCTGGAACTGTTACAAATTTGTACCCTTCCTTTCTCAGTCTAGCAATAATCTCGGGCAAAGCTTCTACAGTCCTCGATCGATTGCCTCCGCCGTCGTGCATCAAGACAATGCCGCCCGAATTTGCCTGCCGCATCACGTTGTCCATCAACGATTGTGTCGCAGTCCGCCAATCTAAAGAATCCGCAGACCACATGATAACCGCATAATTTTTCTTCTGTGCGTAAGCTGCCAATCCATTGTTTAAAATGCCTCCTGGCGGTCGAAACATTGAGGTTTTTACTCCGGTTACTTCCTCAATTAATGAGGAGGTGCGATCGATCTCGCGAGCGGCACCGTCTTCGTTATACTTAATGTATTGGTGGTTCCAAGTGTGGTTGCCGATCGCGTGACCGGCCGCCGCGACTTGTTTGCCAAGTTCGGGATATGTTTGCAGGTATCTTCCTACCCAGAAGAATGTCGCCTTAATATTGTTTTTCTTGAGAATATCTAGGATTTGTGTAGTAGTTGTCGGCCAGGGCCCGTCGTCAAATGTCAGGGCGATCGCCTTGTGCTGCTCGTCCAGTTTTGCCTGACGCAGCATGGTACCTTTAAACTGGGATGGTAGGCTCGATTGAAAGCGGGTTGCCTCCAAAGAGCCTATAGCCTGTTCGGAAAACTCAACTCGATTGGCGATCGCCCCTTTGATCCCATTAACATTTGATATGGGTTTTGCCGGTTGCGACTGGGATACAGCCAAGACTTGCGCCTGCATCGGTGCCGCTGGTTGAGTGGCCCGGAAGTTCATCGGTAACGTCACACCCAGCAAAAAACTGCCTGCGGCGGCCAGAAAAGCAACGATTATTTTTTTTCGCCGCCTCAAAAGCCGTTTCATATTTGTCACGTCATTCTCTCCTTCACACCTTGCACAATTAATTCTAGATTTTATGTTGATATCAGTTAGTTCACTTTAGAGCATAATCTTAAATCAGATTGTCCCTGGAAATGTTACTCCAACTAACCGATCGCGGGGAAGTCCGCCCGGATCGAAAAATTTAAGACTTGTGTACAAGAAACCCGCTCACCCATCAAAACGGGAAATAGTGGAAATTTTCCCGACGGCGCTCGAATGCCGTTAGCGGCACGTTTATATTGTTAGGGACTCAGGCCAAAGCCCGCGTCCCTACCTGACGCCAGGCCATCGCAGCGTCCCTCAATTAACTTTTAGGGCAGATTCTCTCTTGATACAAGCCGACAATCCGATCGATAACTTCGTCAACAGTCAGATTATCTGTTTGAATGGACACAGCATCGGCAGCTTTCCGCAAAGGTGCGATCGGGCGGGTGCTGTCCTTGGAGTCCCGCAGAGCAATGTCTTGTTCTAACTGGGCCAAACTAATATTAGCCCGATCGGCGTCTTTAAGTTCTAACATCCGCCGGCGCGATCGCTCTTGTACCGAAGCCGTCAAATAAATCTTCAATTCCGCATCGGGAAAAACATTGGTTCCTATATCGCGGCCTTCTGCCACAATCCCACCTTTTGTACCGCAGCGCCGCTGTTCATCTACTAGAAACTGCCGCACAGCCGGAATTGCCGCCATTTCCGAGACGCGAGATGTCACTTCCAAACTGCGAATTGCTTCGGTTATGTCTTCGCCGTTAATCTTCAGCATGAAAGATGCCGGATCGAGATTGTATTCCAAATAGCTGTAACTGATTAATTCGGCGATCGCACATTCATCCGACATCGGCGTATTTGTTTTCAAAGCCAGCCAAGTCAGCGCCCGGTACATCGCGCCAGTATCCAAATAAAACAAGCCCAAAGCTTTTGCTGCTTGGCGAGTTACGGTAGATTTACCAGCGCCCGCCGGGCCGTCGATCGCCACAATTGGCCTGCGGTTCCTCAGAATTATATTATCAATCAAGCGAGTAGAGCCGACTCTGGCTGCTACCGCTAAAAGTCCCGCTGTTTCCACCACCTCCAACGGCATCAGAGTGTCGGGATCGACGAGTTCGGCGTATTCGAGCTTGACTGCGGGTTCTCCAGCGACTTCCGCGCGCGCAGCAGCGAGTGCGGCTTCGGCAGTGCGGTCGCCTGAAGCAAAAGTTTTTGAGGCTTGTTGCAGCGCGCGGTAGAGGGCGCAGGCTTGCTGTTTTTGCTCTGCTGTTAAATACTGATTTCGAGAACTCATTGCTAGTCCTGACTCTTCGCGGACGATCGGGCAAGCAACAATCTCTACAGGCAAGTTAAAATCCCCGGCCAGTTGGCGGATAATTGCTAGCTGCTGGGCGTCTTTCTGACCGAAATAAGCTTTTGTCGGCTGTACCAAACTCAAAAGTTTGGTCACAATTGTCGCGACGCCTTGAAAATGACCGGGCCGAGATTTGCCGCACAACACCGATGTCATCGCGGGCGGCGGCACTACTTGAGTTAATGATGAAAGTTGAATTTGTGTTTGGGCGGTTTTGTCGGTTGCTGCGGGATCTACCGCTGGGTTGCCAAACATTTCTGTGGCTGGGGGAGCAAAAATGGCATCCACGCCAGCTTGTTCGCACAGCAGCCTGTCTCGCTCCAAATTTCGGGGATAATCTTGAAAATCTTCTGTCGGCCCAAATTGCAGCGGGTTGACAAAAATGCTGACTAGGACTCGCGCATTGTCTTGTCTTGCCCGCTGGATCAAGCTGAGATGTCCGGCGTGCAAAGCTCCCATCGTCGGCACCAAACCGACTGTCACGTGAGGTGCAGCAGACTTTTGTGAATTTAAGTAGCAGCGAAGTGCTGCAATGCTAGTAAACAGGCGCACCGGTAGATTCTCCTGAAGGCATTCGGCAGAATGCAGAATTTGTTTGTCGGAATTTGTTCGATCTCACATCTGGCACCAATGTTAGCAACAACCTCGCCTACAAGAGAGCGGGACTGTGGCTGCGAGTGCCAGATATCACTTTGATTCTACTTTCTGCCTACACTTCGGATAACTTTTGTATTGTGCCTTACCGTTACATAAGACTTACCCCAACGATGGATCTCGGAGGGCAAGCTGTCAACTGTCAACTGTCAACTGTCAACTGTCAACTGTCAACGCCCTACACTTGTTTACTTTTTCGGTTCGATCACTTCGATTTCCACTCTCGCAACGCCGCTGCTTATCATTCCCAGCACGTTGGCTGCGCCGGCGGACAAGTCAATTACCCGATCGCCCACGTAGGGGCCGCGATCGTTAATCCGAACGACTACCGAGCGCCCGTTGTCAAGATTTCGCACCATGACTAGAGTGCCGAAGGGCAAGTGGCGGTGTGCAGCAGTCAAGGCATTTTGGTTAAAACGCTCGCCGCTGGCGCTGAGGTTGCCGTCAAATCCGGGGCCGTACCAGGAAGCCCAGCCGCTGAGCCGCACTTGAAGTGGGCCCAAAGATAGAACGGGGGCTTCTGGTTCGGGTTGGGGTTGGCCTGCGACTTCTTCCAAGGGTGGGGCGTTGCCCAGGAGTCGGCGGAGGCGATTTGTTACTTGCAGGGCATCTCGGCTGAAGTTGCTGGTGGTGTCGGGGAGGATGTTTTGAGCGTTGATGTTTACCAAGTCCTCGCCGTTTGCCTGGATTATGTAGCGATCGCCTGTTTCCCACTTAACGGTAATGCTGTTGGGATCGATGTTGTTGCGGTTTAGCTGGTTGAGTCTTGCTGCTAAGCTAGATGCCCGCCACATTGGATCTGGTTCTTGATTGGTGGAATTGCTGGCAGTGTTTCCGGCTTTGGGATTTTCTTTTGTGCCGGCTACTTTCAACTGACTGCTACCACTGGCTTTGCGATCGCCAGTTTCTCCAATTTTGGTGTTGGTTTCCTGGCTTGGGTTCAGAAAGGTGATGACTGGAATGTTTCGCACGTAGACTGTCACTGCTTGTCGCCCCTCCAAGTCGTGGGGCTGAATTTTGACGATCGAGTCTTGGTCAATGTCAGCTCTTGCTTGGTACTGATACTGTCCGACTTTTTGTGCTTCGGCCCGAGTTGCGTTTAACTGCGGGGACGGTTGGGTGGCAATTACTTGCTGTTTTGAACCCTTAGAGTCTGGCTTCAGGGCATCTGTCGCTTGTGCGTGACAAGAAGATGCCGTTCCTACAACAGGAACTAACAGCACAGCGAGTAAACCACCAACAAATTTTTCCTTCATAGGTCCATTTTTGTGAAGAGCCATTGCCAACCGAGATTGGAGGATTGGCCATTTGGCAACAGGCGTCAAGGATTTTTCTCGATCCCTGCGCCATTCCCCCGTGAGTCAAAGCAAAGTACCCGGGTGCGTTTTTGCTCTAATGCTTCAGCCCCAAAAAAATTTGGCTGAAACTTCCCCGATCTTTGAGAACTCATAACTCGATCTGCAATGTGTGTTTTGGTAACGAACTGCAACAGACTACCACAAACTTTTGCGCTTGGGGATCGCTGTTTCGATACATTTGAGCAATATTGCTCAAATCCGATCAGAACTCTGTCTGACAAAATCCTTTAATTGCAGTGGTTACAGCCATTTTCGGAATTCCTGAAAAATTTACAAAAATTTACAAAATTTTTGCGTATTTTATGGTTTCCGAAGGATTAACCTGAAAAAATCAGTTTGTCAAGTATTAAAGGTTGAGTTCGCCCAAAAAACGGATACAAGTTTCCGACTGTTGTGGGGGGCCGCCTCACATTTGAGACTAAGGTTCAAATTCCCAGATTCGTCTGTTAGCCGTTATCGGCATAAACTTAAAATTTAGAAATCGATTTGGCAGACTTATGGATTATCGAGCAGCAGGTGTGGATGTTGAGGCGGGTAGAGCTTTTGTCGATCGCATCAAGAATACCGTCAAAAGCACCCACCGATCGGGAGTTTTGGGCGGATTCGGCGGATTTAGCGGATTTTTTAGCGTCCCGGAGGGTTTAAAAGAGCCAGTGATGGTTTCGGGCACTGACGGCGTGGGAACTAAGTTGAAATTGGCCCACGATCTCGATCGGCACGACACAGTAGGAATCGACTTGGTGGCGATGTGCGTCAACGACGTACTGACATCCGGCGCCGAGCCCCTCTTTTTTCTAGATTATTTAGCCACGGGAAAGTTAAATTCCGAACAATTAGCTGCGGTGGTGACAGGAATTGCTGACGGTTGCAAACAAGCGGGCTGTGCTTTGCTCGGAGGGGAAACCGCAGAAATGCCTGGTTTTTACCAAGCCGGCGAGTACGATTTGGCTGGGTTTTGCGTGGGAATTGTCGAAAAGAGCAAATTGTTGGACGCTTCGCAGGTGCGGGTGGGAGATGTGGCTGTCGGGCTGGCTAGTTCCGGGGTGCACAGCAACGGTTTTAGTTTGGTGAGAAAAATTGCTGGGGATTTGGGTTTTGATTGGAATTCCCAACCGGAAAAATTGGGCGGTCAAACTTTAGGAGAAGTGCTGCTGACTCCGACTACAATTTATGTGAAACCAGTCCTCGAAGCCCTTAAAAGCGGCTTGGAAATTCACGGTATGGCTCACATTACTGGCGGCGGTTTGCCGGAGAATTTGCCCCGCTGTTTGGGAGCGAATCAATCTGTGAAAATTGACACCAGTAGCTGGCCGAGTTTGCCAATTTTTGACTGGATTGCTGAAGCTGGCTCTGTGGCGACTGCGGATATGTTCAATACTTTTAATATGGGTATTGGCTTTGTGCTGTTGGTCGATCGCCGGGAAGTTGAGCAGGCTGTGAAGTGGTTTGAGTCTCAGGGAATTGGTGCTTTTGCGATCGGCGAAGTTATTGAGGGTAACGGGGAATTGGTAATGGGCGTCGATTAATTTTAGTTGCGTGAATTAAAAAAAATCGCCCTTTTTTTTCGGGTTAAATGCTTGACTCCTGGCAGCAAAGGAAGTACAATTAGATAATGGAAATAGTGGCAATTTTAAAATTAAAGTTACCACTCCCATCATCTAAAATATACCACAAAAATTCTCAAAAAGTCAACAGGTAAAAGTTCCTTTTTAAGACAAATTTTTCAATAAGATTGGAACAAAGCAGATTTATTAGAATTGAAGTGCATAAATCTTGGATGAGACAGGAAAGTTGATGTTTAGGTACGTAGTTGCGCTTCAGCGCTCTTTTCTTATATATGAAAGTACGTAGTTGCGCTTCAGCGCTCTTTTGATAATATAAGAGAGCGCTGAAGCGCAACAACATACCTTAGAGTAATGTACAAATTTAAATCAAAGTAAAATTTGCTGCATTAATACTGGTAGGCGAAACCCCATTTAAAACAGCTATAATTTCCCCAGTCGGCACAAACTGGATCGACGTTTTACCGCTGAGTTGAGTAACATTTAATTGCTCGAAAGTCAAGCCATTACCTAGAATCAGCAAATCTTTTCCATTCTCAAAATCGGCAATAATATCGATCCCGGAATTGGTAGAGAGTAAAAAGCGATCGCTAAGAGCACCTCCAATGAGACAGTCATCCCCCAAACCGCCAATCAAAGTATCATTTCCCTCGCACCCGTCTAGCAAATCATTGCCAGCACCTCCACTCAGACAATCATTGCCAACACCTCCGCAGAGGGTATCATCACCATAATTGCCGCCGAGAGAATCCTCGCCATCGCTGCCGAAGATTAGATCGTTTCCCTTGCCTCCAAAGGCGCGATCGCTGCCTTTGCCACCATCGATAAAATCAGCACCTTCACCGCCATAAATTAAGTCGTTGTCTTCTTTACCATTTATGGAATCATTGCCGCGATTTCCGAAGATGATATCTTCGCCTTCACCGCCACAAATTAAGTCATTTCCCTTGCCGCCTAAAAGGATATCATCTCCCTTGTTGCCGTCAATAAAATCATTGCCTCGGTTGCCGTAAAGGATATCGTTTTCTTCACCGCCGTAGAGGTTGTCATCGCCTAAATCGGCATCGAAAATATTTGAGTTTGGAGTGCCGTAAAAAGCATCGTTTTCCGGTGTGCCAAATTCAATTTCACCGCTACCACTGCCGTTGATGGTGTTGTTAGTTTCGTTTGGGCGATCGATCTTTGGATACTCGATCGTATTGCAAATACACTCTGGCGAAGCAGGCGTTGGTGTCGGCGCAGGCGTTGGAGTTGGTGTCGGCGTGGGAGTTGGCGTCGGGGTTTCCGCAGGCGTGGGAGTTTCCGCAGGCGTCGGCGTGGGAGTTTCCGCAGGCGCAGGCGTGGGAGTTGGCGCCGGGGTTTCCGCAGGTGTGGGAGTTGGCGCAGGCGTCGGAGTTGGCGTCGGAGTTGGAGTTGGAGTTGGAGTTGGAGTCGGAGTTGGCGTCGGAGTTGGAGTTGGAGTCGGTGTCGGCGTCGGAGTTGGAGTCGGAGTTGGAGTTGGAGTCGGTGTCGGAGTTGGAGTCGGAGTTGGAGTTGGAGTCGGTGTCGGAGTTGGAGTCGGAGTTGGAGTTTCCGATGGTATTGGAGTCGGCGTCGGCGTTGGAGTTTCCGATGGTGTTGGAGTTGGAGTTGGAGTTGGAGTTGGTGTCGGTGTCGGCGTTGGAGTCGGAGTCGGCGTCGGAGTTTCCGCAGGCGTTGGTGTCGGCGTCGGCGTTGGAGTCGGAGTTGTTGTCGGCGTTGGAATCGGAGTTGGTGTTGGAGTTTCCGCAGGCGTTGGTGTCGGAGTTGGTGTCGGAGTCGGAGTTGTCGGAGTCGGAGTTGTCGGAGTCGGAGTTGTCGGAGTCGGAGTTGTCGGAGTCGGAGTTGTTTGGTTGACGGTAATATTCACACGATCGACATCTGTGAGAGCACCGCCTAATTCTGCTGATGCGCGATCGTTTGTCGTCACAGTCAGCGTATCGGTGCCACTAAAGTTCAGATTCGGCGTATAAGTTAAACCATCTAAAGCAGCATTAATATCAGCCTGTTTCCCCGTATAAATCAGGATGTTGCTACCATTCCCCGATCCGGTAATTCCTGTCAGCGAATTGAGTGTAATAATTCCGCTGGTAACGCTGAGATTAACTTCCACCGACTCGCTATCTGAGTCAAATACAGAGATACTATTGCTGTTGCTAGCAGAGAAGATGCGAGGAGTATTTTGAGTCGTCGTTTCTTTGCCGATATCAGTAGTAATATCGAGACTCCAACTAGCAATATTTCCTGGAATAGTAGCACCGGATGAAACACCATTATAAATGTTGGTATCAACTGCATACAATTTCCAAGTGCCGTTGGGATTAGTTTTGTTAAAAACAGAAAGAGTCGAACCGTAAGGCCCTTCTGGTGCTCCTGTTGGCGTACCGGGTGGTATAGCGAAAGTATAAATATCGCGAAAACCGTTTGGTGAATAGTTGGTTGGTTTGTAAATTCCTGAAGCGATAGTTGGGGGCAGTGTTGGAAATGTAGAACCAAGAAAAGAGGCAGCATTATCATCAAACTTCAGAGTAAGGTTATTGAGCGGTGCGGATGGAATATGAGACATTAACACCACATTTTGTCCTTGTGGACCGACTAGCAAAAGGTTGATTACCTGTGAGGAGTCTAGCCTACCCTCAGAAGTTTTGACATTGTTGAGAGTGACAGTAACACTGTCCGCTTTTCCCGTCACACCTGAAACATCAATAGCAGACGGATTTGGTGTCGCTAAAATGATAAAATTAGGTATTCCTTCGCTGTTGAGGGTAATGTTGTTAGGGTTAGTTGTGGTGGTAGTTGTTCTTCCCGGTATTGAATTAATCGGAGATTGATTGCGACGGGAAAATTCCGACGTATCGCCTGTGGTTTTGTTAGTAGCAGTAGCAGCGAGAACAGATTTTCCTGCTACTGGAGTGTATGCGAAGTTGATATTAGCATTGCCAGCACTATCTGTAGTAACATCTTGGAAACCTAGAAAAGTTTCACCTTGACCTGCACCTGCGGGGTCATAACTTTTATTAGCAAAGAATTCAACGCGGAAGTTATTGTTAGGAGTGCTGTTGAGAATGCCCTTGACTGTGTTGCCGCTAACTGAGGTCAAAACCGGGTAATTTTGCAGGTTGTTGCTGCCTTTATCCCCATCGCCCACATCGTTGGGAGTCACGCCAGTAGTACCGATCAAATCAATGCCTAATCGTTGGTTATTAAAAATCCTATTCCCTTGAATGGTATGACTGCCGAAATTTCTCGCAATCTCAATACCGCTACCTTTATTGTTAGCAATGATATTGCCTTCTCCAGGTCCAGTTCCACCGACGATCGTACTATTTGTATCTTTGCGAAGGATAAAAATACCATCGCCACCATTACCTAAGTCTATTGTACCCGTTGAATCTGTACCGATGTAGTTGCTAGTAATTTTGGTATTGCTTGCTGTCCCTGAAATAAAGATACCACCTGTTCCTAAATCACCGTTACCAGAAATGACGTTTCGCGAGATAATAGTGCCTATGACGGGGATGGGGGTGGGATTAGGTGCAAAAGGATCGGTGTAACTGTTGATTCTAATGCCACCAGAAGTGTTACCTACAGCAGCAGTCCCGCTAATATCCGTGCCAATGTAGTTGTCTTGAATAGTATTGTTATTAGTCTGTACCCAAATGCCAAAGCCACCGAAGAAGCTTTCATTTTTTCCAAATCCATTAATAACTAATCCTTGAATGGTACTGCCGCTGGAGTCTTCTTGAGCGCCAACAAAACTCTTGCTCAATCCTATACCATTAGTACCAATATAGCCGCCACTGCCGCCAGGTCGTACTAAACTGCCATTGAGTTCGATAATTGGTTTGCCTGCATATCCGGGTTGAGATTTGCCGTCGATAATAACTGGGCTGGTGATGACAGGTAAGGCTTGAGTACCAAGGGTAATTGTATGAGGACCCGTACCGGGAATGTTAAAGTTAATTGTGTCTAATCCGGGATTGAAATTGGCTTGTTGAATCGCATCTCGCAGAGAACCCGTACCGCTATCGGAAGTATTGGTAACGCTATAGGTAGCCAAAACAGACGCGTAATTTTCCATTGCGTCTGACTCGAATGCTAGGGGCGATTTAACGTTGCCTATTTTGACTTCTAATTCCCAATTTCCTCCTAATTTTGCACTTCCCGTGAGATGCTTGGATGCGGCAATATTTGCACCGGTGAGAGTGGCAATGCGGTGGAGGAAGCGCTCACCATCTACGGCTTGTTCATCGAGTACGCCGGGGGGTGAAACCCCCGTCTCATAGCAAAAGTCCTCTAAAGAGGACTGTTTAATGAAATTGTTTTCAGTCGGTTTCAACCGACTTTCGCTATGAGACAGGGAATTGATTCCCTGGCGGACTCTCGGATAAACGCGGGATGCCGGTGCCGCATTATTTGTAGCGCTTTCAAAATCCATCGCCCGTTCAAAATTTATGGCATATTCCTCAGATCCGCCGGGGGTTGAAACCCCCGTCTCATAGCGCAAGTCCTCTAAAGAGGACTGAAAAATTTGATTTTTCTCAGTCGGTTTTAACCGACTTTCGCTATGAGACAGGGAATTAATTCCCTGGCGGAATTTCTGGCAAGCGCGGGATGCTGCTGCTACATTACAGCCGTAAATCAGGATGTCTGCATCAACTGCTAAAGCGCGCCGCCATTGCTGCAATTGCTGGCTATAAGCTTCTAGGTTATCGACAGACAGTCGAGTTTTACCGAGTTGCAAGCTTCCCGGTTCGCCGTGGGAAACTAGATGAATGCTGTCAATATTGGCGCGATTCGCTAAGACTTCGCTAATTTGTTCGACTCCATCTCTGTGGGCGTCGATAATTATTGCTTCTACTCCCAATTTCACTTGATCGAGGAGAGTTTGATAGTCTGCTACTGCCGCATCGATAAATACTATTGTACTGGGGTTATTTGTACGATCGCCCTTTTCGCCAAAACTCCCTTGGCCCGCGTTGATGTGATTCGCAAGTTCGTTAAGCGAAGCTATCCCGTAGGGAATCGATCGTCCTGACAAAACTGATATCATGGCTGTGTACCCCCGATCCTAAAGTGAATAATTTTTCATAAATCTAGGACGATCGCACCCGAACTCAAAAAATAAGTGTCTTTGACAGTACAAATACCTAAATTTGTGATTTTTATGAGAGCAACTCGGTTTGTTTCCCAGTCTTAAATTTATTGATTCAGACTAGATTGTTTGTGGCTTTGTTTCTTAACGGCCCAAACAGATTTTTTTACAAAATTTTTGTCTGAAGTCAAATATAGCCAGTATACTTGCGTAAACCCAAAGTCTTAATAAAAATACATATTTTCAACTCCGGCTAATCGGGGTAAATCCGCTGGCATAATATATTATTTCCCACTTACTTAATGTGCCGATCGCGCTTCCTGTCAATTTTCGCCAAAACAGCACCGGAAACATCCGCCAGAATACTGATAATCCGATACAAAGCCACCGCACTCAGAATTATACCCACAGAAAAGCGATCGGACAATAGCGCGATCGCCGTTGCTTCAAATACTCCCATTCCTCCAGGCGCACCCGGTACAACCAAACCCACAACAAACGCCAAACCAAAAGCACCGAACAAGTTGGGAATATCGAGAAAACTCGCCGGATTTAAAGCCATTACCGTTAGCAAAAAACCGCTACCCCGCAATCCGATAAAACACATTTGTCCGATTAACGGCACTAAAGGATAGCGTTTAATTGGTAAATTATTTTGGCGCTGGGACTTGACATTAGATATTTTTTTAGCTAGATTGGAGCTAGACTCTAAAGGCGAAATTAGTCGATCGCCCGCAGCATCCCCAACATCTGAATTTTCCCCCTTGTTCTTGGATAACTTCAACCGCTCCACAAACAAGACGATCGGATTTAAAATTAGGGGATGAATCGCCGTCAAAATAGCAGCACAGCCGAAAATTCGCAACCACCCATTGATGCGCTCAAAACAAATCAAGCCAATCAGCACGCCCGCAGAAGCCATCAGCAGCGGTTCTAGCAGCACGCTGAGAGTAGCAGCTTTGGGGGCAATTCCTGCTTTTTTGGCGTCCAAGATTCGACCCCAAAAATGCCAAATATTACCCGGTAAATACTTGGCAATATTGGTCTTGAGAAAAACTTGAATCGCCCAGGCGGCATTTACAGGTTGGCGGAATTCCCGCAAAATTAACATCCACACCCAGCCGACAAAAATTAGAGACAGTAAAGTGACGCCAAGGGCGATCGCCAGCAACGGAAAACTTTCGGCTCGAATTCGGATATTCGCGACTTCTCGCCAGTGAGTTACAAAAGCTTTGGCAATAAATAAAAACGTGCCGCCCAAAATCGCATAGCGCAAATAAGGCTTTAAATGCGATTTGGCGAGGTTAAAAAAATTCTGAATTCGATGCAAGTGTTGTTTTCCCATTTTCCGTTCCTGATTAATGAATTTGGGATGGTAGATTTATTAAGGACAATTTCATGTTTTGAATCTAAAATTTAGATTGATTTTATCTAAGGAGTAAATTTCTATGCCCGGCCCGAGCCCTGACGGATTTTCCTATCTTTTAGATGATAGCCCCAATAGTTTGACATTAACTCCGGGCTTTTTGACTCCTTATCCTAACGGACTTTTTGCCCTCGGAGGTAACGATTTTATTGTCGGTGCCTCGGATGCCGATCGCATCAGCGGTGATAATGGTAGCGACAGACTCCTCGGCGGCGGCAATTCCGATACACTCTTCGGTGGTGTCGGGAATGACTTGCTTAACGGCGGTGCCGGCAATGACTTCCTATTTGGCGGCAAGGGCAGCGATACCTTGCAAGGAGGTAGGGGAGATGATAGCCTCAACGGCGGCAACGGTAGCGACGTTTTAGTGGGCGATGGAGGCAAAGATACGCTGACGGGGGGTTTGGGCCCGGATACCTTTGTGCTCCGCAGCAACTCTGCTGTTTCCAATCCGGCGGTTGCTGACATAATTACTGACTTTAACAGTTTTGAGGATGCGATCGGACTAACTGACAATCTTACCGAAGCAGACCTCACTTTAGAAACAGTTTCCGGCACTCCCAATACAGTAATTAAAATTCGTCAATCCAATGCAATTTTAGGCTTAGTCGCCAACACATCACCACAAAACCTCAGCGGTAAGTTTATCTCTGCAAATGCTGTATTGGGCAACCAACTCAGCCAAGCCCGAGATTTAGGCGTTTTGAGCAACACTCAAACCATCGCCGACTCGGTTAGCAACGCGCGCCCAGACAACCTTTACCGCTTTACTTTGCCTGCAAATAACGACTTTCAATTAACTGTCAGCGGTTTTAGTGCCGATGTTGACGTGGCTGTAATTAAAGATATTAACGGCGACAATTCTATTGATTTGAACGATATTATTGGTTCTTCTAAAAAATCTGGTTTGTCGCCAGAGTCGATCGACCTCAAAAATTTGGCAGCCGGAACATACTTTGTCCGAGTTTATCAAAACCAAGGCAATACAAATTTTACCCTAAATTTATCTGCAACTCCTGCAAATATTGTTCCTGACAATCCCGGCAACTCATCGGGTTTTGACTCTCGTTTTGGGTTCGGTTTAGTGAATGCAGCAGCGGCAGTTGCTTCTTCTCAAGGTGTGCCAACTTTTTCGGATGTTCCCGATTTGGGTGGCGACGAATGGGGCAGAGATTTAATTAAAGCTCCAGAAGTTTGGGCGAAGGGCTTGACTGGAGACGGCATTGTTGTAGCAATTATCGACAGCGGAGTTGACTACAATCACCCGGATTTGACCGGGAATGTTTGGAGCAATGGGGGGGAAACGGGCGTTGATGCCGCAGGTAGAAATAAAGCTAGCAACGGCGTAGATGATGATGGAAATGGGTTTGTAGACGATTTCCGGGGATGGGATTTTGCCAACAACGATAACGATCCGATGGATGATAACAATCACGGCACTCATATCTCGGGTTTAGTTGCTGCGAAAAAAGATGGGGTGGGAATTACTGGAACGGCTCCGACTGCGAAGATTATGCCTTTGAAAATACTCAATAGCGCGGGAGTTGGGCAAATTAGGGATGAAATTAACGCGATTAATTATGCGGTGGCAAATGGGGCGAAGATAATTAATGTAAGTTTTGGCGGTCAACAGTTCAACGAGCAAGAATTGAGTGCGATTCGAGCCGCTGAATCTAAGGGCGTGGTGGTGGTTTCGGCGGCAGGAAATGATGCTCGCCCGGAGGTGGATTATCCGGGTAAGTTTGCAACTGAGGTAGGCATTACTGTCGGTGCTGTTACCCGAAACGGCTTGTTTGCGGCTTATTCTAACCGCGCGGGATCTGACACAATTAGTTATTTTGTTGCTCCGGGCGGCGATGGCGGTAGGGCTGATGCTGGGGACGTTTATTCAACGGTGGCGCTGTCTCAACCGGGGGTTCCCTATGGATATTTGGCGGGTACTTCCATGGGAGTGCCGCACGTATCCGGCGCGATCGCTTTGATGTTGCAGGCCAATCCCAGTCTGACTCCTGCTCAAATTAAGCAAATTCTAGCTGAAACGGCGAATCGAAGAGTTTAAACTCGATCCAGTTCGTAGTAAGGACTTCAGTCCTTCCTCATAACAATCTAAAGAAGGACTAAAGTCCTGACTACGAACCTATAATAAAGTTTGTAGTGAGGACTTTAGTCCTTCCTCATAACAATCT
>NZ_JAEQCI010000021.1:0-68942 GCF_020738565.1 Microcoleus sp. PH2017_12_PCY_D_A
CCTGACTGCCACCTTAATTACAAGGGTTTAACTGGACTGGCTCTAACAAAATACTCTCCATAATGAACCAACAAAAATAACAGATGAATAACAAACCTATCGATTTATCTACTAACTCAATTAAGGTAAAACTGCTGAATCATTTAGCTCAAGAATTGCTCACCCCGCTCACTTCTGTCCTCGGCATGGCAAGCGTGTTGAACCAAGAAATTTACGGCCCCTTAACCAGCAAGCAAAAAGAATATATCGACGTGATCGAAGACAGCAGCCGGTCTTTGCGATCGCTAGTTGAAGAAATTTTGGAACTTGCAGAACTAGACGATACCGCTTTCACATTGAAGCGAACCGCAGTTGATATAGAAACTTTGTGTCAGCAAGTTGTGACAACCCTGTTGCCCGCGGCAAGTAAGCGAGAGCAAGAAATTAACTTGTCCATGGGGCCCGGGCCCCGCATCTGGTTGGCCGATAAGGATAAAGTTCAGCAAATGCTCCACCACTTAATTTTTAGCATTATTCAATCCGCTGGGGCAGGCAGCGTGATTCGAGTCCACCTTTCTCGGAAAGAAGAGGGGATCAACATCGGAGTTTGGGTTTTTCATCCTTGGTTGGGTGAAAGTTTGCCCCATGCTAAACTCTACTCCGACTACTTGCTAAAGGTGGGATCGGCTAGCGGTAGCGGTGGTCGATCGAACTCCGAAACCAGCTTTCTCGGACTCGAACCGCAACTGGCGTCACAGACACAGGCTTCGCAGCGATTAACGCTGGAGTTTGCTGAGTTGGCGGCTTTGGTGGCCGAGAATGCTGCGGATACCGCACCGGTGCTAGCTGGTTACGGCGCTAGGGAACGTTTGGGGCTGCTGCTTTGCTGCCAGTTGGTGGAAATTCAAGGCGGCCAACTCTCGATTCAAGGCACTCCGGAATCTGGATATCGCTACGTGCTCTGGCTACCCTGCATCAATGCTACCGAGTTGTTGGAAGGGTAAAAACCAGTTGACAGTTGACCTGTGACAGTTGACGGTTGACCTGTGACAGTTGACAGTTGTTAGTTGTTAGTTGTTAGTTGTTAGTTGTTAGTTGTTAGTTGTTAGTTGTTAGTTGTTAGTTGTTAGTTGTTAGTTGTTGGTTGTTGGTTGTTAAGGGATGAAGTTAGTTGAATGTTGATTGTTGACTGTTGACAGTTGTTATTAGTTGTTACTTGTTAGTTGTTTTATAATAAAATAACTAACAAATTTTCAGTAATAAGCAATGCTAAATTGCCCCTAATAACTAATAACCAATAACCTGGGAAGGCCAATGCCCTGGGAAGGCCAATGACCAGGGAAGGCCAATGACCAGGGAAGGCCAATGCCCCATGCCCCATGCCCAATTACCAAGTACAAATCTAAAAATGAATTCAGTTTGGCAACAGTTAACTATGGCAAATTTGCCGCTCTCTCAGTGGCAAAATGCCAGTTATTTATTGAATTTTGCGATCGGCAATGCGCGCAGTTGGCGGCAGAGTAGCTGGCTGATGCAGTGGGCCCAACCCTTGGGTTTTGCTTTGCTCGCCTTGACTTTCGGTATGGGCCCGTTTGTGAACAACGCCCTGGTGGGGCTGTTGATGGCTGCTGGCGCTGCATTTTGGGTGCTGCTGACTATTTCCGACGATCGCGCGATCGCCCTCACACCCATTCACTTGCTGGTACTTTTGTACTGGGGCATTGCTACCGTCGCCACAGCAATGTCGCCGGTGAAAGCCGCCGCTTTCACAGGTTGGAGCAAACTCACCCTGTATTTGCTATTTTTTGCCCTGATGGCGCGGATATTGCGAGATTCCCCTTTGCGATCGTGGTTAATAGCCGTATATCTTAATGTTGCTTTAATTGTCAGTTTCTACGGCGTGCGGCAGTGGATTGATAAAGTGCCACCATTAGCTACTTGGAACGATCCGACTTCTACCCAAGCCGATGTCACCCGAGTTTACAGTTTTTTGGGCAATCCCAACTTGCTCGGTTCCTATTTGCTGCCAGCCATTGCCTTGAGCGCCGCCGCGCTTTTTGTCTGGCAAGGATGGGGCACCAAACTTTTAGCGCTGACGATGCTGGTGGTGAATTGTGCGTGTTTGCGATACACCGACAGCCGCGGCGCTTGGATCGGTTTTGTCGCTCTGCTTGTGGTGTTTTTAGTGCTGCTTTGGTACTGGTACAGCCCTTTGATGCCTAGGTTCTGGCGCACTTGGGCCCTGCCGTTAGGGTTAGGAGGTTTGGCTGGGGCGTTAGTTTTGGGAGTGCTTTTGGTGGCTCCCTTGCGCGATCGAGTTTCCAGTATGTTTATCGGCCGCGGCGACAGCAGCAACAATTTTCGGATTAATGTTTGGACTGCGGTGATTGACATGATTCGCGATCGGCCAATTATCGGCATTGGGCCGGGAAATACTGCTTTTAATAAAGTTTATCCGCTTTATATGAAGCCGAAATTCACTGCTTTGAGCGCCTATTCTGTGCTGCTCGAAATTGCCGTCGAAACTGGTTTTATCGGTTTAATGTGTTTCTTGTGGCTGATGATTGTCACCGTCAATCAAGGTTTGTTGCAGATCAAAAAATTGCGCGACGCACAATTTAACAGCTCTAACTCGCAGGAAGCATCCCCAAATCTCAACTCAAATCAGGGGTTTTGGTTGATTGGGGCGATCGCAACTTTAACCGGCATGATGGCCCACGGTTTTGTCGATACCGTTTGGTACCGGCCGGAAGTTAATATGCTTTGGTGGTTGATGGTGGCGATTATTGCTAGTTTTTACAGCAATTCTCAGCAGCAGCAAGATTCAGCTTTGACACAGCCCGAGTAGATATATAGCACTCGGGAGCGATCGAACCTATAAAAGTGAGGGCGGGGTTTTATCCCCCCTTGGAAAGGATTCCAGTGCCAAAAAAGCTTGCAGCTTTCCTAAAGCTGCAAGCGATGATAGTCATCAGTTATTTCCAATTCTTTAATCTCAAATCTAAAAATAGAAAATCTCACATCTCAAATCTCAAATGGTATAAGGTGCGCGGCGCGCACCTACATAACTACTACTACATACTACATACCTGTTAGTGTAAAGTGCTAGTGGCGAACTCTACAAAAATTATTGAAAATAACTCTTATTCTTCGGTATCCGAAGGCATTGCAAATCTCGGACACGCATAATATCCATCTTTATCTTTGCACCGCCGCCACGTCGTAGACTGATTCGATGTGAACAGCGTTTCGACTGATTCATTTACTGTGGGCGTAACAGTTGCAGGAGTTGGCATTGCTCTTGAGGCTTGACTTAGCTCCATTACCGTTATAATTGCCAGCATGGTTGATGAAAGCAAAACTGTGCGTTTCATTTATTTGTTTTTTCCTTTTTTAATCGTTGACGTGCCATTCCTATCCATATATCCTCATCGAATTCCTGGGAATCCGCATACTTTAGACAAGTTTTCCACTGCGGTAGCGCTTCCTTCGTCTTGTTCATCCCTTCTAGGACTTGCGCTTTTAAGCAGTAAGTTGCCGATCTTTCACTATCAAGCTTAATCGCTGCATCCAGATGCTGCAATGCCTCTGAATATCTACCCTGTTTCAGCCGAGCCCATCCCAAATTTTTGAGTAAGGAATATTTTACTCGATCGTCCTCAGCTAATTTTAAACCTTGCCACAGCAAGTGAACAGCAGCAGCATAGTTTTTCTTCTCTACTATATATAATCGAGCTAAATTGCTGTAAGCAGCAGGGAGACCCAGTTTGGCAGCTTGCAGGTATTTTCCTCGGGCGCACTCTAAATCTTGCACCTCTTCGCAAAGCCATCCCAGATTGTAAAGAGCTGTTCGGCTTTTGGGATCTACGAAGAGGGCTAACTCATAGGCTTTTTGAGTATCAGCCAATCGATTGGCTTTGTAGTTTTCAAAGCCCCTATTATTAAACAGTGAGGCGAGTTCCGGCAACCCAAATTGCCAGCCACCAAAGCCTACTGCTAGCATCAGTAGGAATGCCCCCCACTTAGATTGATGATGCTTTTTTGTTGGCTCTTTCATGACATTAAAAATGTTAGCTAACGGTGTCGTTTTTAGCATCTTTTAACTTGAGAGTTGAGATATTTTGCTGTCTAGATTTAATTGCCACCCTCATGGCATCATAATCTTACGAAATGACTCAGGCTTGAGCTCATTTCTCATTTATGGTTTGCAAATCCACAGCAGAATGCTTGCGTCATGCTGCGATTACCTAGATGTATTCGAGCATAGGTTAACCCTTCGCGGGACTCCCCAAGCAATCCGGATATTTTTAAGAAGATTGAAGATTGAAGCGGGAAGCAGGACAGTTGACAGTTGACTGTTGACTGTTGACAGAAGAGCCCGAAGAATTCAATAGAAGGGTTGAGAGAAGACAGTTTACCGTTTACCGAATGATGACTGATGATATGGTGTCCGCTCGATTAAGGGCACGCGCGAACAGTTTGTAGTGCGGACTTCAGTCCGCTCTGAAGCTGCGGACTGAAGTCCGCACTACAAACCATTTTTATTATGGTCATCGATCGGACATAATATAACTGATGACTGTTGACAGTTGACAGCTTGCCCCCCTGCCCGAAGAGCACAGTCGTTGGGTTGATAGGTGACAGTTGACTGTTTACCGACTAATCACTAATGACTGATGACTAAAATTGCTTCATCGCGCGTTCCATATCCCGCTTGTCTTCGCGTTTCTTCAAATCTTCGCGCTTGTCGTGCAGTTTTTTGCCTTTCCCCAAACCAATATCAAGTTTTACCCAGCCACCTTTCAAATACATTTTTAACGGCACTAAAGTCAATCCTTTTTCTTCCACTTTGCCGATTAATTTGCGAATTTCCTGCTTGTGCATCAGCAATTTGCGGGTGCGGCGAGGCTCGTGATTAAAATAGTTGCTAGCACTTCTCCACGGCGAAATATGAACGTTAATCAGCCATATTTCGCCATTTTTAACCAAAGCGTATCCGTCCCGCAAATTCGCTTTTCCTTCCCGAATCGATTTGACTTCGGTTCCCTTCAACTCGATGCCCACCTGATATGTATCTATAATTTCATACAGATGGCGCGCTTGTCGGTTGTCGCTAAGAATTTTGTATCCTGTAGTTTTTTCGCTCATTTTTACCTCCGATAAAATTATTATAAGGCTAACATTTATGTATAGAAAATAGAAGCTTGACAAAACTTAATTTATAGGTCTAGGCATTACCTATTTTGCTGAGCTAAGATTTCATCAATGTGAATGTCAAGCGGTATCATGCAGCGCACCAATATTCCCGATTCGGGAATTCCCGATTCTGTTAGTCCCCCTCAGGCGGTTAATTTGGTTTGGCTGGCTCCTTTTTTCCTGGCGCTTGCTTGGTTCTGGGCGAATATCTCGGCTGTTAAGTGGCTGTTATCGTCGTTTGTTGAGATATCGACACTGTACAAGATAGCAATTGTTTTTCTGATTGTAGCATTAGTAGTGCGATCTCTCATTTCGGGCGATCGCCCGCGGGCATTTTCCCCAAACTTCGTTTTGAGGCGCAATCCGCTGCTGTTAATGTTGGGTGCGGGTGTTTTGGCGATCGGCCCAGGGTGCATAATTAATATCCCACAACTTAGCGTACTGCTATTTATCCTGGGAACTTACGGGCTGTCGGGCTTCTTTGCGGAACCGAATTTTTGGCAAAAAAACTTGCCAATTGCCGGCTTGCTGGCTTGTATTTTACCCTTCAGCAATCAGTTTAATAGCGGCCTCGGCTTACCAGCACGAGTGATGACTGCTCACGTAGTAGAACAGTTGCTCTCATTCCTGCACGTGGGAGCTATTTCTTCCTACGATATCCTGATTTTAGAAAACGGCATCGCTCACGTTGACGTACCTTGCAGCGGCATTAAAACCCTCTTAGTCGGGACGCTATTTTTGCTAGTAGCTACCTGGTTAGAAAGCCGAAAATTGAGTTTTCAATGGCTGGCAGTATGCGCTGCTAACTTGTTAATGTTGTTGTCTGCTAACGCTTTGCGAGTTGTCGTCTTAGTGCTGGTTGCCCAAGTTTTGCAACAGCCAACTTATGCAGAAATCCTCCACGTACCGCTGGGAATTGTGGGTTTAGTCTGCGGTTGTTTTGTAAGTTGGTTGATGCTGCAACAAGTCCCCAAATTTCAGGCAACAAAACAAATTGATTTTAACTCGCAACGAGATTCGGAAATACTGAAAAATCAGCCTCTGGCAAAAGCTGGACTAATTGCGACCGTAGCTGTTTTAGCACTAATTTCTCAATTGTATCATGTAGAAAGTACAAAAGTAGCGATCGCCCCGTTGAAATTTCCCCAACAAATTATATCCGAAGCAATCCCCCTGAATCCCAGCGAACAAAGATTCTTCGGCAATTACCCTGACACAAAAGCAGAAAAAAAGAGATTTGTGTCAGGTAACTTGCACGGTTCCATGCTCGCAGTAGCCAGCACATCTTGGCAGACTTATCACGCACCAGAGTTGTGCTTTGTAACCAGCGGCATCTCCGTCAATCGCATAGAACAAAAACAGCTAACCCCTACTGTAACCGCTCGCTGGCTCTATCTCAAAAACAACCAACTATCCGCTGCATACTGGCTGCAATCTCAAGCGCAAACCACAGATAACTTCTTGTCGCGCATCGGCAGCGACATCACCCATCGCAACCAGACTTGGGTGCTAGTTTCCATTCTTTTTGACACTTCCGTAAACCCAGAAAGTCCTGAAATCCAAGACTTCGCGACTACCGTACACAACACGGTCAATCATAGCTTAACAGCAGGAAAAAATGAAGAAACTCAAACTGGCATTTAACATAATTTTTCAGTCAATCTTTTGGCTGTGGAACCTGAACTTTTTGTCAATAGTTTATTTGGGAATTTTGCCTTACCTGGCAATTCCGTTGATTCAAGCCACAATAGACGGAATTATTCCCCTTGAATTTTCCTTAACCCTAACAGCGTTGATAGCAGTACCTACAGCATTTACAATCCTCGGATTCAGGCGTTTTCGCAAGCAACCATTACAGCTAATGCGCCTGTTTTACGGAGTAGAAGCGCCGTTGTTTTTACTGTGCTCGATCAGGCTGTTTTTGCTGCGAGAACTGAATCCAGCTAGCTCGCTAATTATCGCTACAATCCTTTTGTGCATCGCAGCATTTTTAGTAGAAATGCTCTACGGATATCTGGGAAAAAAAGAAAATCTTCAAGATTTTTCAACATCTCAAAATGCTGGCAACAGCAAGCTTAGTTCGATTGGATTCATGGGAAAAAAGCGAAGTGCGTGGATACAATTAGGATTTCACAGCTTAATGCTGCTAGTTGGAACTTGGGCGGCAACATTGCTGATGTTTTACGCTCTACCTCTGGCAATTGTGACAATAGTTGGATTTTTTAGTTTTGCTTGGGTATCACCACTCATAGACTCTCTAAAATACAGCTCATTTTCTATAATCTGGTGGCTCCCATTATCCTTAATTTTGTTTGGTTTTACCTCCAGCTTGTTCGTGGTAATGCCTTCGCTTTACGGCTTTCTCTACATCCAATCCGGGCGCAAAGTATTTCGCAATTTTGCTTCGCAATACGGGAAAAATCAGGCAATAATGGGCAGCTTGGGAGTCATGGCGGCTTGGCTGGCGATTTTCGCGGCTTTGCTACAGCAGCCGCAAATTCAAGCAATGAAAATGCTGGCAACTCCCGCAGCAAATGATACTGCCCGTCAAACTTTATTAGCCAAGTCTGATATGATTCGATCGGGCTTAGTTAATGCTTATTTATCTCCGTACCGGTACCTCAGCACTGTGGGAGAAAACAACCACATTTATGAGATATACAAAAATACTTTGAGTTTGCCTAATGCAGCGGCTCGCAACGTGCAGAACAGCTACAATTTTTTAATGTCGCCGTTTTTGTATCAAGGCTCTAGTTCAGATGTTGAAAAAGCCGAAAAACTCTACGCTGGATTCTTCGATACCGAGATTCAAAAAGGTGACATGGAATCAGTAAAACACGCGGTGCAGTCAACATCTAACCGCGAAGAAGCTAAGGCAGGTTTGCTGAATGTCAATGAGGAAAAAGTCTGGTTGCAATCCCAAGAAGTTACAGTCACAGAAAAGGGCGATTGGGCTGACGTTCAACTCTACGAAGTTTACAAAAATCAAACGCCTAACTTGCAAGAAGTATTCTATTACTTTTCTCTGCCGGAAAGCGCCGCAGTTACCGGAGTTTGGCTGGGCGATACTGGGGATTTGAACAAGCGTTTTGTATTTACTGTGTCGCCCAGAGGAGCCGCCCAGCAAGTTTACAACCAGCAGGTGAGAGAAAGGGTAGATCCGGCTTTGCTCGAACAAGTTGGCCCGAAACAATACCGCTTGCGAGCTTTTCCAATTCCGGCTAAACGAGAGTTTTCGGGCACGCCAACTGATGCACCAACGGAGATGAATCTGTGGCTGACTTACAAAGTCATGCGACAGCCCCAGGGTTGGGCGATGCCTGTTTTGGCAGAAAAACGTAACATTTATTGGGATGGAAATACTCGCCGCACGATTGCCGGAAAACAGGTAAATTACAGGGGAAAAGAGGCAAAAGCAACTTGGTTGCCGGCTTTTGTGCCAGCAGTTTCGCAGCAGCAAGCAATACCGCGTCTGACGAATTTGCCTGGAGAAAATACGATTTCTGCTAAGCCGCTGGTTGATGCAAATTATTCGCTGCCGCAGGGCAAGAAGTTTGCAGTGATTCTGGATACTTCCCGCAGCATGGCGGGGGAAACGAAGGAGGTTAAGGAGAATTTTGAATGGTTGAAAGCGAATAGTTTAAAAGCAAATACGGTTGATTTGTATGTGGCGAGTGCTGCGGGGATGCCGCCGAAGTTGGTGGAAGATTTGCGGAGTTTTGATGCTGGAAAGTTGACGTTTTATGGTACGCTCCAACTTAAGGATATTCTGCAACAGTTTGCTAAGTTGCGGGGTGATAAAAGTTACGATACTGTGTTTTTGGTGAGCGATCGCCACAGCTATGAGTTATCGGACGATCGCAAAACCACCGTTTCCATGCCCTCACCCCTATGGAGTGTGCATTTGGGAGGCTTACCACCGGGCTATGACGACGCAACTTTAAAGCTGATTCAAGATAGCGGCGGCGGAGTTGCTACGGATATCAAAGAGGCGATGCAGCGAGTGGCGACGACAGCAGCATCGGGGAAATCGGTAGTTAATGTTATTGATGGCTATGTTTGGAGTTACAGTAAAACTCCGAAGGCGGCGGCGGTTCCGAAAATAACAGATGATGAAAATGAAGGTTTTAAACCGATAGCTGCGCGGCAGTTGATAACCGCCCTTAGCAAACAGAAAACTGCGAATCAATTGACTCAATTGGATGCGATGCACTCGTTGGCTAAAAACTTTAAGGTGGTAACGCCGTATTCTTCGATGATTGTGTTGGTTAATGACGCGCAAAGGGAACAGCTAAAGGCGGCGGAAGCTAAGAGCGATCGATTCGATCGCGAGGTAGAATCTGGTAAGGAACAGTTGACTAAACCGAACAATCCTTTGAATGTTTCTGGGGTTCCTGAACCGGAAGAATGGCTGCTTTTGATCGTTGGGGCGATCGGGCTTTTGACCATTTTCCTCCGCCAGCGGCGCGCGAAATTGATAGATTGAGGGTGAAAAGTGCGATCGCGTTTGTAGTGAGGACTTCAGTCCGCATCCATTTTAGGAAAGAAGGACTAAAATCCTTACTACTAACTACTTATAGGTTTGTAGTGAGGACTTCAGTCCTCAGAATTTTAGCAAAGAAGGACTTTAGTCCTCACTACGAACCAATTTCTACAAAAACGATCTCGCCCTCAATCTTTACCGGGTAAGATTCCAGGGCATCGCTGGGTGCATTCAAACATTTACCGCTATCTAACTTGAACTGAAATTTGTGAAACGGACAGGTAATGATTCCATTACTTACTTTCCCCATGTCGATCGGATATTCTAAATGAGTGCAAGCATTGCGGTAACAAGTGACCTTCGCGCCTTGGCGATTCAAAATCAGCGAAGTATCCTCAACTTTTACCTTCAATACACCCCATTCGGGAACTTGATTTAGCGCTGTTGTCTCTACCCACATAAAATATTTTTGTTCCGAAATTAATTTTGTCTGAACTTAGGCAAAACCTTTATATTTAGCACTTTACGGCTATTCAAACTACTTTTTGCGTAAGTTTAGATTATTTTATTCCATCCGCAGGTAACGCATGAGAATGCTCATCACTTCACCCGGCTTTTGGGCAGGTTGCAGCGGACTCCATTTGCTGACAATCGTCAACAAAACTATCTTACCTCAGTGTAGACGAATGTCAACAATCTTTACTTAGTTGCGAGCTTCTGGCAACATAGAAGCCATGAGCAAGGCAGGAAAGGCGCTGAAGCTGGTTTTAGAAACCTATGGCATCAGCCAAAATCAATTGGCAGCGATTATGGGCATTGGGCGATCGAGCATTAACCGCTGGGTTAACGAGAATCGAGATCCGGCATCTGAAGCGGTTTTAGAGATTCGCAAGGGATTGCAGCAAATCAATCCCGATGCAGCAGGGGAATTCATTCGTTTGTATTTAGATGATTTGGAGGAAAAACTCGAAGAGTAATCATTAAGAAACTATTGCAACTAATTGGCGATCGCCCGTCGGATGCGATCGCGAAAACCCCTCAAAGTCGGGCTTCTCCCCAGAGTAACGCTTTGAGAGACAAACTCAGCTATCAGTTCAACAATCGGCAATCCTGGGAAGATGCGGCTACTTAAACAATTAACATATTTCCCATCTTCTAGCACGTTAATTTGCAGTTGGTTATTTTCATACCGCCACAATTCAGGAACTTGCAAAGCTTCATAAGCATCCAGTTGCGTTTTAGAGGTGACATCAATTTCAATTGCCAAATCGGGAGGCGGATCTACTGTCAAATCTACCCGCCGTTTTCCTCGCATCGCCTGATGGTTTTGGATGTAAAAACATTGGTCAGGTTCCACACCACTCTTTTTAGTTTCTCGCTTAAATGTAGTCGAACCAAAGCACTCGCAATCTATTTCTAATTCTTCTAGCAATATCTTCACCATATCGCCGATTAGTTCTTTATTTACCTCATGTTCTGGTAAAGGCATCCGAATCTCCAACGAACCTTGATTGTAGGCTAAGCGGGCGGCACGGTGTTCGCCCAGTTCTGATAAAATCGCTTCAAATTCTGGCCAACTAACATCGTGTAGCAACAATCGCTGTCCTAGGGGAATATCGAGTTGTCTGAGTTGAAGTGTCACCATAATATGATTTTAGAAAGCTGTTTAAATAAAACTTAGCTGTTCGCAAAGTGCGATCGGCCGCATTTCCCAATAGTATCAGACTTAACGGGATGAAGTGCGATCGCCTTCCACGCATCAAAACCTAACCGTCTTTAGGGTCATTTCCCAGATACAACCGAACGAATTCCGAAGCCGCCTGCGGATTGAAAGTCTGCAATGCCTTGTTAATCGCAAATACCGCCTCAGCCGACGGATCTCGTTCTTCACTCACCCAACGGCTAACGTTTGAGCGATCGATCTCCATCTTTGCAGCCAATTGATATTGACTGATCTCGTATGCCTCCAAGATTTGTCTGAGGGCTTTACCTGCTTTTCCCATGTTTCCGATTCTGTCAGAGAGTCACGACGCTGTAAACGTTGCTGATTGTCATCGCTTGTGCTACACTAGGAACGTTGACAATTAGCAACTATTCGTTACATACCAGAGTCTGGCTGGGGCGATCGCCCCCATGCCAGTTATACTTAACATAGATTCAACAAATAGCCATCGTGGACATCAACCAGCAAAAAGAACAGTTCAGCTATGCCTATATTTATGCAGTTGCTTCCACAGCAGGCTACTCTTTCCAGGTAGCAGCTAGACCGTTAGATTTTGACGGGATTGATATCATTCTTGCTGGCGGTATAGGAAGTGGAATAATTCGCTATCCTAGGCTTGAACTCCAGGTAAAATGTACATCTAGGGATGTAGTTGGAGACGAGGCAATTAGATATCCCCTCGAAGTCAAAAACTACAATGACTTAAAAGTAGAAAATATTCTGACTCCCCGACTGTTAGTCGTTGTAGTCGTACCCGATAATCTAGACAATTGGCTCATCCAATCTCAACAGGAACTTTGCCTGCAATATTGCGGTTATTGGGTTTCTTTGCTTGGTCAACCTCCAACCCAGAATCAAACCACTGTCACAGTTTCCATACCCAGACAGAATATATTTAATGTAAAAGCTCTCACCACTCTCATGCAGCGAATTGAAGCAGGTCAAACCCTATGATAGTCACCGTTCGAGATCCAGAAATTCTCAAACACCTAGAACCAGAAAGCGTGCGTACCTACCTCCAAACGCACCGCTGGCTAGAAGTGCGGCAAATTGAAGATAAAGCTTCAATCTGGAATCGCCACAGCGAAACCGGAGAAGAGTTCGAGATTCTTCTACCATTGAAACCAGAATTTTTAGATTTTCCTCGCCGGATGGCTGAAGTTTTACAAACCCTAGAAATTGCCGAAAATCGTTCCCAGCTCGAAATTCTCAGTAACCTCTTGACATCAGCTCCTAACATTACCATTCAAGGCATCGTAACCAACTTGCAAGAAGGAGCAGCCACCGGAAAATTAACTGTGACTGGTGTTATTGTTGGCAAACTGCGGCGCATTCAGTTAGAACTAGCAGAACCAGTATACGAACTGGCAGTCAAAGCCTATCAAGCCAGAATTCCGGTTATTTGTCAAGGCAATTTAGTTAAACAAGGTCGCTCTTTTTTGCTGCAAAATACGCATCACTTTACATTAGATTTAGATGCCTGGTTGGAGTGAATGCTGTGTACTACAATCAATCTAAAAAGAGATTTTGAAATGATTTTAAGAAGATGGTTAATGTCTTTATTCTTCAGCACGTTCATGAATTCGGAGACGACCGCGAAGACTACAAAATAATCGGTATTTATTCGACTAAAATATTAGCCGAAGCTGCTAAGGCAAGAACGCTTTCCCAGCCCGGTTTTATAGATGCTCCAGAAGGCTTTCATATAAGCTGTTATCCCTTAGATAAAGACCACTGGATCGACGGCTATGTAACTGTTTATTATTCTGATTCTTAACCTTTACCCTAGGGATGAATCTGACTCAAAATCACCCGCAATCTGTCGTAATCATCCTTCAACAAAACACTCAAACTCCTCCCCGCTTCCACCAACCAAGATCGATCGCGCATCCGCAACTGATAAATCTCCCGAATCGTCGCCGCCGTCAGCGCATCCACTGGCGCATTAGTCACCCCCAGCAGCGTCCTCAAAAAATCTAACTGCACCGTAAAATCAATCACCTCATTCGGTTCGCAGCGATAAACCGCCTGGTGAATTTGCGGCGGGCGGGGTGGCAAATACTGATAAATTGTACCCCTCGATGGGCCGTGGCCGTTCAACCTTTCCGGTGGCTTCTCAAACCCCACAATCGCCACTCGAAACTCGGTTTTGAGCATCGCAAAAATCTGCGGTTGTTCTTCCCGCAACTCTTCGAGGGACAAACCCAAGGCGCGGGCTCTGTGCACGGAGTCGATCGGGCTAGTGGTAGCATGGTAAACTACGCCGTAAATTTGATTTTTCGACTCTTCATCTTCCGCCTTTACCCAACTCCCAAAAGGCGGCATCACCGGAAAACTCAAGTCATCCGGTTCCAAACATTGAGCCAAAAACTCCGTAGTTGCCGTCTCGATGACTTCAGCAATGCGATCGGGATGGCGTTCTTTTGTTTCAAATTGGGGTAAAGGTAAACGCATAATTTTAGTTATTAGTTATTAGTTATTAGTTATTAGTTGTTGGTTATTAGTTTTGTGTTAGACTTGGGTACTTTTGCAATCAAAGGATTTACGAATAACTTCTATACGTAGGGTGCGCACTGCGCACCTTACTGCAATCAAAGGACTTACGAATAACTTCTATACGTAGGGTGCGCACTGCGCACCTCTTACGAATAACTTCTAGTAGGGTGCGCACTGCGCACCTTACCTAAACGTTCGCGAGCGGGGACGCTCGCGCTGATGACTAATGACTATTTCGCGCGGCCAGCCGTAGCATCCACAATATCCAATTGCGATAGCCGGAACGTGATCAGCTTGTCCCAATTGCCGCCTTCAAACAGTACCGCGACTTTCCCGTCAGTAACTCGCTGGACAAGTCCTTGAAAGCCGTAGTAAATCTCGCCCTTATCTTTAACTCGAACTGCCGAACCTGGAAAAATCATAATTGTTTGAAAGTTAAGTTTGACTCTTTATAGCTTACCGTTTCTCGTTTCTAGTTCCCAAGCAGAGCCTGAGAACTAGGCAAATCTTCGCCAACAGGAAGACGCGAGGCAGAGGAGGGGAACGAAAGTTTTAGTCCCGGACAGGCTGCGACTCTCAGAAACCGGGTTTTTTATCAATCCTAGGGCTGCAACCCGTGTTTTTGTGCAAAAACCCGGTTTCTCGGCCTCCATGCGTCCTAGACTAAATTTGTTAGGCTAGGGCTGCTACAGAAACTTTACCGGCAATGCGTCCCGCGATCGCCCGCAACTCCCTAGCAGAAGCAGAACCCGGTTGCCCCACCACAATTGGCACGCCCGAATCGCCACCTTCCCGCAGCGGAATTTCCAGCGGAATGCGGCCTAACAGCGGCACTCCCAACTCCGCCGCCGTCCTTTCCCCGCCGCCGGAACCAAAAATATCGTATTGCTTGTCGGGCATATCCGGCGGCACAAAATAACTCATATTTTCCACAATTCCCAGCACCGGCACTCCCAACTGCTGGAACATCTTCAACCCCTTGCGGGAGTCCAACAAAGCCACCGTCTGCGGTGTCGTCACAATCACCGTACCAGCCATCGGCACCGCTTGGGCCATTGTCAACTGCGCGTCTCCTGTACCCGGAGGCATATCGACAATCAGATAATCTAAATCGCCCCAATTCACCTGATAGAGGAACTGCCGGATGATCCCGTTCAACATCGGGCCGCGCCAAATAACAGGCTGGTCTTTGTCAATTAAAAACGCCATCGACACTAATTTGACGCCGTAGTTGAAAGCGGGTTCGAGGGATTCCCCGCTTTTTGAGTCTCTAACCATCACTTTCGCGTCCCCCAAACCCAACATATTTGGGTCGTTGGGCCCGTAGATATCCGCATCCAGCAAACCCACCTTCGCGCCGGTTTGCGCCAGGGCTACAGCCACATTTACCGCCACCGTGCTTTTGCCGACGCCGCCTTTGCCGCTGGAAATTGCGATAATATTTTTAACGCCTTCTATGCCTTGGCGATCGACCACTCCTTTCTGCTGCGGGGTCTCGGCTGTCACCTCCACAGCCACTTTTTCGACTCCTGGCAACTGTTTGACCGCTTTTTGGCAATCTTCAACAATAAATTCTCGCAGCGGGCAAGCAGGCGTTGTCAGCACTAGAGTAAAACTGACGACACCGCCGTCAATTTTAATGTTACGAATCATATTCAATTCCACCAAACTTTTTTGCAGTTCGGGGTCTTGCACGGGTCGCAGGATTTCTAAGACTGAACTAATATCGAGTGTATTGGGCATTGTGTTCTCCACCATAGCTCTGCAATTTGGTCAACGAATTTTCGATCGCAAGTTTAAGTATATTTTTATTGCTATTTTTTAATGTAACTTCATAGCGATCATTTGCAGACCTGCGGTGGCATAATGACATGGCGACTGGATTTGGGACTCACGGTCAATCTCAAACTCAAATGCGATCGGCAAGAATTTCTACGACCGAAAGCAATTTGGTCACAATCCCCGAATTGATCCGTGGTCGCAATTCTTCAATTCTTCAATCTAAAATCTTAAATCTAAAATCGGATGACAGTTTCTACAACACTTAAAACCGCGACTTCCCCGTTTTTGCCACCCGCTGACTCTAGAGCTAGAGTCAGCCAATTTATGAAAAGCCTACAAGACGAAATTTGTCAAGCCCTCGAACAGCTCGATGGCGGTGGCAAATTTAAAGAGGACTCTTGGGAACGCTCCGAAGGCGGGGGCGGACGTTCTCGCGTTATGCGCGAAGGCAATGTGTTTGAACAAGGCGGAGTCAATTTTTCCCAAGTTTGGGGCGAAAGTTTGCCTGCTTTGATTCTGGCCAAGCACCCAGAAGCTGCCGGTCACGATTTCTACGCCACTGGCACTTCAATGGTGCTGCACCCCCGCAATCCCTACTTACCTACGGTTCACCTGAATTACCGCTATTTTGAGGCGGGCCCGATTTGGTGGTTTGGCGGCGGTGTCGATTTGACTCCTTATTACCCGTTGGCTGAGGATGCAGCTCATTTTCACAAAACTCTGAAAGCAGCTTGCGACAAACACCACTCGGACTATTATCCTACTTTTAAACTCTGGTGCGACGAATATTTCTACCTGCCGCACCGCCAAGAAACCCGCGGTATCGGCGGCCTGTTTTTTGACTACCAAAACGCTCAAGGCCCGCTTTACCGCGACCAGAATGTCAAAGGGAAAGCTGCTGAGTACAGCAAGAATGCTGGAAACCCGGAACCTAGAAGCTGGGAGTCGCTGTTCGCCTTCATACAGGACTGCGGGCGGGCATTTTTGCCGGCTTACACCCCAATTGTTGAAAAACACCGATCGAAAGCATACGGCGATCGCGAGCGCGATTTCCAACTTTACCGCCGCGGCCGTTACGTTGAATTTAACTTAGTGTACGATCGGGGCACGACCTTTGGCTTACAGACCAACGGACGCACCGAATCGATTCTCATGTCCCTGCCACCTTTGGTACGCTGGGAATATTGTTTCGAGCCAGAACCCAACTCTCCAGAAGCCGAACTCTACTCAAAGTTCTTAAAACCGCAAGATTGGGCGAATTGGTTGCCTCAGCAGTCACCGACCTGAGTTAAACTACTGAGAAAGTAACCACCGCGATAAATAGTAATAAATTTGAGGGAAGGGTCAGTGATTCATATTGATCAAAAAACCCACACGCTTCAAGACGGTACAACAGTTATCGTCTTAGCACCGACAGGACGGTTGGACATCACGACAGCTTGGCAATTCCGCCTCAAGTTGCAAGAGTGTATTTCCAAACTCAGCCGCCATGTCGTCGTGAATCTTGGTCAGGTAAACTTTATCGATAGTTCTGGCCTGACCTCGTTGGTAGCGGGTATGCGCGATGCGGATAAAGTTAAGGGAAGTTTCCGCATTTGCAATGTTCATCCAGAAGCCAAACTGGTGTTTGAAGTCACCATGATGGATTCTGTGTTTGAAATCTTTGAAACGGAAGAAGAAGCTCTAGAGGGGGTGCCGCGCGCCAGTTAAGCACTCCAGCTTGTATAGATTGCGGTGTAAGGGCAATTTAAGAAGACCGGGCGATTGAAATCGCGTCTACACACACAAAACAAGCCGGACGCCGGTTGAAGAAGACCGGGCGATTGAAATCGCGTCTACACACACACAAAACAAGCCGGACGCCGGTTGAAGAAGACCGGGCGATTGAAATCGTGTCTACACACACAAAACAAGCCGGACGCCGGTTGAAGACAAAGGCGGTGAAAATTACCCCATCTTCTTCTTTAGTCCGCGCACCATCCGGACTTTGTTTGTGTAGGCGCGGTTTCTAACCGCCGTCCGATATTTTTTTGTGTAGGCGCGGTTTCTAACCGCCGTCCGATATTTTTTTGTCTAGACGCGGTTTCTAACCGCCGTCCGATATTTTTTTGTCTAAACCTGGTTTCAACCGCCGTCCGATCCGATCCCAAGTGTATTGGCCAATATCTCAGAAGCAAAATCCTGACGCTTGACAAATCTAAAAGGGCCCATTAAAGCCCCCCAGATAGCCTTGCCTGTCGTGGGGCTAATTCCTTTGTCGTAGCTGAGAAATTCCTCCTCTGCCGCTTCAAATCCCAAGTCTACTTGGTAATTTTGCCCGCCGTAGGTAAAGCAGCAACGAGTTCCCTCCGGCAGAGATGCCCGAAATCGATAGCGATTTGAGCCTAAATTTTGCACCGCAACCGAGAGGGTGCAGCCGGGGAGAAGTTCGATTTGCTCGCTAGTTAGTTTTGCCAGCAAGTCGGGGTTGCGACCGGCTCCTTTGACCGCTTCGATATCCTTGAACATATAATATTGAGCTTCTATCTGTCCGGGCGCTGTCTTCACGTGCCTCAGTTGCACGATACGGGGGCGGTAGGGCTTGTCTAATTCGAGAATGTTGGCTTGTTCCGCAAACAGGGCAATGCTGGGTTCGTCCAAGAGAGCAACCGGCAGGGGTCTTTGCCAGAAACGCAGGTGGACGTACCAAGCCGGGTCTGCTAGCGCTTGTTCCCGGTTGTCAAATTCGCCCGCCATGTACTGGGCTAAGGCTCTTAATTCAGGAGAAATTGTCATGTTTGTGTGATTTTTGAGAAATGAGTGCTTGACAATTAAAAATTATTGTGCTAAGCCAGAGCAGGGTCGGCAAAGTCAGAAGATTAGATTTATCACCGATCCCAGAAGAGCTATGATTGTAAAGATACTTGGCTTTTGCCCTGGTAGTGCGACATATTAATTGTTGCTGCCGATCGCCCGCAAAATCTTTTTAATAAAATTTTGCCTCGCAGTCTCGGATGCACAGTTAAAAAAAACTGGCAATTTTTGTCAGCCCGATCGCCAATCGACTCGACTTTACTCATGCCGCGCTGGTCCACCTGTGGCGGCACAATTATTTATCTATAAAACTCAGGTGAACAAGAACCGTACCGTTTCAGATACTAAGCGAAGTTTCTATACGATTCACACTCGGCCGATTAACTCAATTTACCGTCGAGTGGTGGAAGAGTTGATGGTAGAAATGCACTTGCTTTGGGCGAATGTCGATTTTCAATACGACCCGATTTATGCTTTGGGCGTGGTGACAGCTTTCGATCGATTCATGGTCGGGTACGCCCCAGAAGCAGACAGACTGTCGATTTTTAACGCTTTGTGCAAAGCCCTAGAAGACGATCCCGATCGCTACAAACATGATGCTCACCGCTTGGAAAGCTTGGCCGAGCGACTTTCCGGGTCGGAGTTGCTCTCGTGGCTCGATCGCTCCACCAGCTTTGAAGATACAGGAGATTTGCAAGCGTCTTTAGGGGCGATCGCCAGCAACGCTCAATTTAAGTACAGTCGCTTATTCGCGATCGGTTTGTTCTCGCTGTTAGAAAAAGCTGACCCCGAGATGGTAAAAAACCAAGAAACTCGCAACGACGCGATCGCCAAAATCAGTGCAGCTTTGCATCTACCTGAAGACAAAGTTAGCAAAGATTTAGATTTGTACCGCAGCAATTTGGAAAAAATGGCCCAAGCGCGAATAGTGCTTCAAGATGTCATCCAAGCGGAACGCAAAAAACGCGAAAAGCGAGAAACAAAAGTTACTGCCGGCCCCTCAGGAGACTCTTCTGACAGCAATAATTAATCGTTTGAAGGAAGAAGGAAGAGGATCGATGTGAAGAAGGAAGAGGAAGAGAAAGAGAGAAATATATTTATAAAAAAATAAAACTCTTGCATTCTATTTTTTTCTTCTTTAGTTCTGGCTTCTGCTTTCTGGCTTCTGACGGATGAATGTTTGTGGCTCAAAAACTAAAAATCCCGCTTTTTAAATTGAGCGGGATCGACTTAACCAAAATAGAGTTGTTGGATGTTGTACTAGGGCTGCGGCTCAAAATTAACGGCGTTAGCTTGCAGCCAATTGCTGAGATTTGACAGAACTTCAGTTCCAGAAGACGGCTTACCCAAAGCTGTGGGGTTTACGGGTTCAGGTCTGACCAAGTTGCGGTCGATCGCTGCATTGACTTCTTTGGAAATCAGATCGTGAAGTTGCTCCTTAGCCCTAGCCCTTTGAAAGTGAGCTCCCTCTTCCGTCGTAGCGTACAGAGGCGGCAGCCTATTTAAAGCATAAGCCGCAATATCTCCCACATCCAGACTCTGCTCGCTCGTCGCCTCAATTTCTGCCACCCTAGCGATCGCCTCGCTAAGCACCAACTCTTCCATCACATTGATGAACTGTTTGCGAGGCAGAACCACAACTTCTCCGGTCAACAAAGCTCCCATCAGACGATCGAGAGCCATGTACTCTTCGATCGACAATTCAGAAGCCGTATTGCAGATACGTCCTACCTCAGCTTCCATAGACGGCGTTAAATAGCCGTCTTGCAAAGCCTGTTCAACAATTTTTTCAATACTCATATATGCTTCCCGCTCAACGGCATCATTAATACAGTTTTGTTTTGTAAAGACGCAATTGCTGGCGTCTTGAGATTCGAGTTTTGAGGCTTGAGTTGAGAATTTTTCTACAAATCATAACCCAATAGTGATAACCCTGAACAGTTATCTGCACGCCCCAGCCACAAACTTACCCCATAATTGACAGTTAAATTCGTCAAAATCGGTAAAAAATCCTACTCAACTCCCTGAAGCCGCCAAGGTACCGGATCGACAGACTGCCCGTGCACGTAAAGTCCCCAGTGCAGGTGAGGGCCTGTCGAAGCCCCCGTTGACCCCAAACCACCAATTACTTGACCCGCTTTCACGAAATCGCCTTCCTTGACATCAATCCGGCTCAGGTGCATCAAAATACTTGCTACCCCTTGACCGTGGTCGATACCAACTACATTACCGTGGATTTTGAACCCTTGGGATTCGCGGCCCACCAGAGACACGCGACCGGCTGCCGGTGCAACTACAGGAGAACCGTAAGCGCCCGCGTAATCGACGCCCCGGTGGTAGTAGTCCTTAGCAAATACCCCATTATAGTACCGGCGCACGCCGTAAATAGTGGTAATTTCGCCGGAGTTGGGGCGCAACAATTTGCCATCCCAGAATTTTTGGGGTGTCACCAGCGCTTTAAAGGCGTCCACGCGATCGAATTCGGCATCTGTACCTTCTTCGTCTTTCCCGGGCGGTAGCCAGATGGATTGGGTGGGAAAAGCTCGATCGCGCACTTGCACGTTCAACTTCTGCACTTGTCCGTCACCGGAGACTTGCAGAAGGCGCGCACCGGGTTTCTCTAGCGGCGTCGTCGGTAGCAGGGCCCGAAAGCGACGATTGCCGATCGCAAAAGCAGGGTAATTTTTCTGCTGTAAAGACACTTTTGGAGTTTCCCCGCTGTTACCGTCAACCTGAATAATTACCGACAGCGTATCACCCAGTTCGGGATTTGTCGGTGTCACCTGCACCTGCAAAGCTTGCACCGGCGCAGTGAAACTCAGAATGCCAGCAACAATTGGTGCGATCGCGATCGATATCTTCATGTTTGCGTTCAACAGCCTACACTTCAAAATAGCACGCACAACTATTTCCGCAATTGATTCGGAGTTGGCTCGATTCACAGTCGCTGTCATGCCCGATATCCTTAATCTTTGTCTAGCTAATGTTACACAAAAAATGCCATCTTAGCACCTTCTCACCTTAAAGAGCAAGGCATTATGACTCCTGCGAAGTCTGTTAAGTGTCGCCTGTGAAAACGCCAAGCGCAACTAATTATTTTTCGGGTTTTTAGCGTAGCTGCATAAGTCAATACGCTTCAATCAATGTTTGTCATTGCGAGGAACGAAGCAATCGCAGTATCTATTTTTTATTTTGAGATTTATATTTAAACCCTATGGCTGCATAAGCGATCGATATTGACGTATACATTATATAAATGTTATAACGATCGCATCGTACATATCAATCGTCCAGAGGTCAAAATACTATGCCAAACGAGCAAGACAGACCCGGAGAATACGATGCAGTCCTTGGCGGCCAAAATTCAATTCCTGTCAATGCGGCGGTACTCGGAGGAATTGCAGGTGTTAAAAGCCGATTGGCTTCGCCGATTGTTGAAGTGAGAATCGCCGCACTCTCCGAAGCGCTCAAATATGGAGAAGTCGGTTTAAAATTAATAATTCAAGCTTTGCACGATGAATCGATGCAGGTGAAAATTTCTGCTTGTTCGCTGCTGAAAGATCGATCGGAAGAGAAAATTCAACAGCATTTACAAAACTATTTCCCTATATTTGAGTTTGATGTCATCACAGTCGATGCGTATGGAAAAGAAAATAGTCGGAGAAAGTCATGGGTTCATTACTTCAGAGAAGACTTAGGTAATGGAGTTGTACTCGATATGGTTTACATTCCCGGCGGCACATTTATGATGGGTTCGCCAGAAACAGAGTACGGTAGACAAGAGCATGAACGTCCGCAGCATCAAGTAACTGTACCGACTTTTTATGCAGGAAAATATCCCATCACTCAAGAACAATGGCAAGCGGTGATGGGAAATAACCCATCAGAGTTTAAAGGTGCGCAACTGCCTGTAGAAAAAGTAACTTGGAACGATGCAGTAAATTTCTGTCAGAAGTTGTCTGAGAAAACAGGGAAAAACTATCGCTTGCCGAGTGAGGCCGAATGGGAATATGCTTGTCGGGCCGATACGACAACGGCTTTTCACTTCGGGGAAACTATTACTCCCGATTTAGTTAATTATAAAGGTAGCTATCCTTGCGGTTCTGTGCCTGGAGGACTTTTCCGCCACCACACTACTGTGGTGGGAAGTTTTCCCCCAAATGCGTTTGGCTTGTACGATATGCACGGGAATGTTTGGGAATGGTGTGAACTTTACCGGCATGATGGCTACAATGGCACACCCTCTGACAGCGGTGCTTGCGAAAGCGGATCTGATTACCGATTGCAGTGTGGAGGTTCGTGGCTCGACCATCCGCTCAATTGCCGTGCTGCCTACAGAAGGTGCGATTCTGCGGGCAACTCAAGCGGACTCAGGGGTTTTCGCGTTGTTGCTTTGCAGCAGCTTCCTATTTCCCCGTCTTCCCTGCGATGACTCTTCTTTACTCTTTTCTGTTGGTGCGTCGCGGCCTGTAATTCGTTAATTCGATCGCAAATCTCACAGATACGCCCTTAGACATATGACTGCTACAGCCGATCGCCCTCTCAAACATTTTTGCATAGAAGACTTGAAAAGTGCCGACCTTACAGGCATTTCTCTCATCCCCCAACCTTTAACCTTGCGTTTAGACTTTACATTCGGAATCGGGATTTATGACACTTCGATCGAATTCTATCAACTCGTGCATCAGGTAATTTCTCAACCTGTCAACTCCGACTCAGAAGAGTCTTGCTTCTGGGTAGGTAACGCAGAATTAAGACAATTGACAGAAGATAAAAGTCAAATTTTATCTGCTTTGTCTTATCCTTTTCAAAATCAAGCTGGTTTGGTTGAGACAGGTTCTTCGGCTATGTTCTACTTTCGGCTAGAAGGGGATATTTGTATCGAAGTAGTTTGCGGTAGTTACAAAATTTTTCAAGAATTGGAATCGGTGGTTGCAACCGCTTTTACTCCTGTCTAGATCCCCCTAAATCCCCCTTAAGAAGGGGGACTTTGAAAGCACTTCCGGTCCCCCCCGACCTAAGGGGGGCTAGGGGGGATCGGATTTAATGGAACCCTATTTAAGCTCGATCGCACCGCACATCTCACCGATCCGCACCATACAATTAGCTTGCTTGTGCCTTCGGAAGAAACATTTTTTCAACAACATTTTTCCGCAGATAAACTGTCAAAGGTTTTTCGATCAAAGAGTAGAATAGGCAGCCGACAACTACGGCCAACAATGCCACTAGAGCCGGGGCAAAGAAACCGTCGAAATATTTTCCTAAATTTGCCTTTTGCACAATTTTTGTAGCCGCTGATATCACCGGACTGTGGATCAGAAATATTGAATAGGAGGCATCGCCCAAGAAGATTAAAAAATAAGGAATTCTCGGAGAATCCTTGAGGTCGATCGAGGTAGAACCAATTATTAATAAAGCTGCCAGCACTGCAAAAGTATTGATGCGCTCGAACTCAATGTTGCCCCAAGCCACCAGCAGCGCTAAAATCACATATCCTAAATTTGCTATCCCAAATAATATCCATCTGTAATTGGTGATTTTCTTGTTATATTTAAGCACGATATACGCAGCCAAGCCGCCCAAAACAAATTCTAGATTCATATTTCCAAATATTAGATCCAGCAAGAAAAAAGCGTCGGTAATTTTTACTATTATATCTATTTTCCAAAAATGTAGCATCGTCACAAATAGCCAAGCCGACAGTAGAGGCAAAGACTGTTTAGGCTTTAGCCAGATAGCTATGCTGAACAATACGTAAAAATATATTTCGTAAACTAACGTCCAACCTACATCCAGAATTGGCTTGTTTTTTTGAGGAATCAAGAGCAGCGATAGAATTATCTTGTTCAGAGTTAAATCTTGATTGTTAGCAAAACCGGGAATTACTAAAAAGAAACACAAAACTGTCAGAGTAATTATCCAGTAGATCGGGTAAATTCGCACGCAGCGCTTGACTAAAAATGATTTTAACTGGTCTTTTTTGCCGATCGCCGATCGGTGAACGTACACCATGATAAAACCGCTCAATACAAAAAAGTAATCAACACCGCTCCACCCAGCCTGAAATAAATTAAAAAAAGTAACTTGATTTAATCTTTCGGTGCTCATCTGGTTGACGTGAAACATTACCACCAATAAAGCCGCAATCCCTCGATAAACTTGCAAGAGATTAAGCTTTTTGTGAGGAGTTGAACCCTTTGTCATGAGAAAATACCTTGTTCGAGAGTGGCAGTTGGGCTTGCTACTCAACTATAGTCAACGCCCCCAACATAGTCAACACAATAAACACTATAATATAACTTTACACTTTTTTCATAAAGTTGTGCAAGAAGACTTCCGACTGATTGTTGACTTAGTTCTAGTTCTCGCTGCTGCCGCAGCAGGAGGACTATTTGCATCGCTGTTGCGACAGCCGGTAATTCTCGGATACCTTCTGGGAGGGATCGTAGTTGGGCCGGCCGGTTTGGGGCTGATTAAAGAATTAATTCAGGTAGACACCCTGGCTGAATTTGGCGTTGCTTTTCTGTTGTTTGCTTTGGGAGTAGAGTTTTCATTCGCCGAACTAAATCGAGTTAAAGCAATTAGTCTGGGCGGTGGGGGCTTGCAAATTGTGCTGACGATCGCCATTACTACTGCAATTTCCTTGGGCGTAGGCTGGGTAGACTCGCCCGCCCAAGGGGTGTTTTTAGGGGCGATCCTGTCGCTTTCTTCGACGGCGGTTGTACTCAAATGCTTGATGGAACGCAATGAAGGCGGTACTTCCCACGGGCAAGTCATGCTGGGAATCTTGGTAGTCCAAGATTTGGCCTTGGGGCTCATGCTGGCTGTTTTGCCGGCCCTCAATCAGCCCGCAGAGGCGATCGGCATGACGGTAGTCTGGGCCCTGGTGCGGATCGGCTTATTTGCTGCCGGTGCAGTCGCCGCGGGCATTTGGATCGTACCGCAGTTGCTGCGCTACCTCGCGAAAACAGAAAGCCGGGAACTGTTTTTGCTGGGAGTTGTGGTTTTGGCTTTAAGCATTGCGCTGCTGACAGAATATTTGGGTTTCTCGATCGAGATGGGCGCATTTGTGGCGGGTTTAATGATTTCGGAGGTGGAATATGCTGACCAAACTCTAACTTATGTAGAGCCTTTGCGAGATATTTTTGCATCCTTATTTTTTGTTACCATCGGAATGTTAATCGACCCGTTTTTTCTCTGGAACCATCTAGAATTAATCCTGGGACTCGTATTTTTAGTATTTGTCGGCAAATTTTTGATTGTAACGCCGATCGTCCGATTATTTGGCTATCCCCTAAAAACAGCATTAATCGCAGGTTTGGGCTTAGCTCAAATCGGAGAATTCTCCTTTGTGCTCGCTAGTTCCGGCCAAGCTATGGGACTGGTTTCGCGAAACGTTTACCTATTAATTTTAGGAACGACAGCAGTCACCCTTGTGCTGACGCCGTTTGTATTGAGAAGCGTGCCGCAGTTATTCAAGTGGGCGGAAAATTTCGGGCCGATTCAGCGCTATTTTGACGAAACATCTCAACCTGTCGAAATAGCTGAAACTTTGCCGGAACAAAATCATGTGGTGATTTGCGGCTACGGGCGAGTTGGCAGAAATTTAGTCAAAATGCTGCAAAGTCGCAACTGTTCAATGGTGGTAATCGACGAGTCGGAAAGCAGAATTCAAGAGTGCAGAGTGTCAGGAATTCCTTACATTTACGGGAATGCTGCCAGCTTGCACGTATTGGAAGCCGCCGGGGTGGAACGGGCCGCATCAATGGCGATTACTCTTCCCGATCCCATGAGCACTCGCTTGTGTCTGAAACGGGCTTTAGAATTAGTCCCGGATTTGGATATTGTGGTGCGGGCAAACAAAGATAAAGATATTGAATTGCTTTACCAACTCGGGGCTTGGGAAGTTGTGCAGCCGGAGTTTGAGGCTAGTTTAGAACTGTCGGCCCACTTGCTGGCTGGGATGGGTTTGTCAGCAATGGCAATTGGGCGGGAAGTCCAGCAAATTCGCAGCAGCCGCTATCTGGAATTGCGCCCAGCGCGGGAACCTTTGGCGGTTTCGCGGGATTTGAAAGTGGCGGTTCGAGATATGAACAGCGAGTGGTACAATTTGCCGTCGGGTTCTCCCATCGCTGGGATGACTCTGGAAGAAACTAACTTGCGGCAGTTGACAGGGGTCAGCGTGATGGCGATCGTCCGCGAAGATGGCGAGGAAATTGATTATCCTAACGGGAAGGCTGCTTTGGAGTCGGGCGATCGACTTTTGGTAGTCGGTGAACCGGAAGAATTGATCAGTTTTGAGTTGCTGGCGAAGGGCGAAGTTGCAGTCCCCGAGGGCGACAGTTCTTGTCAGTGGCTGAGGCTGCCAGCAAACAGCCCTTGGGTGAATCAAAAACTGTCAGAGGTAGATTTGCTGACTCAGTACGGGGTGCAGGTGCGGGCGATCCGCCGGGAAGGGAAGTTTACTCGCTGGCCTGACGGAACTACCGATTTGCAAGAGGGCGATCGTTTGCTGCTGTGCGGGGGCTTCTACGAGCTCGGTTTGATGCAGCGGACGGCCTCGCCTCCGGTGCCGCAACCTGCGTTAAAGCTGCCTTTTGTCACCGCCCAAGTCAGCGAAAAGCTATTTAGCGATTAGTTAGCGGGCATGGGGCATGGGGCATCGGGCATCGGGCCTTCCCAGGTCATGGGCCTTCCCAGGTCATCGACCAAACAGGTCATCGGGCAGGAAAGCAGTGGGCAGTTGACAGTCAACAGTCAACAATGCCCCGTGCCCCATGCCCCATGCCCCATGCCCCATGCCCCACTCTCAGGCGTTGGGTTTGAGATAAGCAATTGCCGATCGCGAGATCAGAATTTGTGTTTCTGAGGGATCTAAGAGGCAAATGCAGTTATGATCCTGCCAAAAAATTCTGCCGGCTAGCAAGTCACCGGTCATGAGTTTGATTTCTACCTGTTTTTTGTCTTTGATGTAGCTTTGTATTAAGCGAACGCTGGGCAATCCGGTCTCAAATTCTGACATAGTGGGAAATGGGTAATTTAGTCATTAGTCATTAGTCATTAGTCATTGGTCATTAGTCATTGGTCATTTTTTGCTATCAACTATCAACTGTCAACCTGTATGCTGTCAACTGTCAACTGTCAACCTGTATGCTGTCAACTGTCAACTGTCAACTGTCAACTATCAACAGAGGTTTGTTTTTATGCCGATCGAGTTTGCGAAGTATCACGGACTGGGCAATGATTTTATTCTGATTGACAACCGCCACTCCTCAGAACCAGTTTTAACGCCAGAACAAGCTGTGTCCATGTGCGATCGACATTTTGGGATCGGCGCAGACGGCGCAATCTTTGCTCTTCCCGGTCAAAACGGTACGGACTATACGATGCGGATTTTTAACTCCGACGGTTCGGAACCGGAAATGTGCGGCAACGGGATTCGCTGTTTGGCTAAGTTTATCGCCGATTTGGAAGGTGAGAAGGCAAAAACTGAGTATCGCATCCACACTCTGGCGGGTGTGATTAGCCCCGAATTGCGATCGGACGGTCAGGTTAAGGTGGATATGGGACTTCCCCGGCTGCTGGCTGCGGAAATTCCGACAACTTTGGCGACACCGGATGTCAAAGTGATAGATGTGCCGATCGAAGTTGCCGGTAAATCTTGGTCTGTTACCTGCGTCAGCATGGGAAATCCTCACTGCATTACCTTTGTAGACGATGTTTCGGCTGTGGCTTTGGAAACTGTCGGCCCTCAATTTGAACACCACCCAGCTTTCCCGCAGCGTACAAATACCGAATTTATTCAAGTTATGCGACGGGACTACGTAAAAATGCGGGTGTGGGAAAGAGGCGCAGGTGTTACTCTAGCTTGTGGGACTGGTGCTTGTGCTGCTGTGGTGGCTGGGGTGTTGGTCGGAAAGTGCGATCGGACAACTGCTGTTGAACTTCCCGGTGGCGTTTTGGAAATCGAATGGGCTGAAGTTTCTGGGCGGATTTACATGACGGGGCCGGCACAGCAAGTATTTAGTGGTTCTCTTAGTCATTAGTCACCAGTCATTAGTCATTGGTCAAACAGATCATTGGTCATTAGTCATCGGTCAGAAGGAGTTTTTTGTAGAATTGACAAACAAGAAAAATTATTGAATTCAAAATTATTCTTTAATTCTTTAAGTATGAAAAATGCTCAATGACTAATGCCTTGCGCTTTTTGAAGTCATTAACCCAAGACTGATTACTAATGACCAATGACCAATGACCAATGACCAATGACCAATGACCAATGACCAATGACTAATATCGTGTCCTGTCGAGCGATCGCGATAAGTCAGGTTCGTAGTGTGGACTTTAGTCCGCATTTAGGGAGCGGACACCAGGACGCACTACGAACCTTTTTATTACTGGTAATCGACCGGACATGATATAGGCCTGAATTCTAAAATCTAAAATCTAAAATCTAAAATCTAAAATCAAGTAGGTGGATGTGCATGGCTGGAGGTATTTATCTGATTCAGGACGACGACAGGCTGGTAGAAATGATGGAACAGCCCTACGACTCGGAAGACCAGTTACAAGACTTGCTTGTAACTTATCCTAATCTGATTGCCGGAGATCAAATCGATCGCGCGACGGCGCGGAAGTGGCTGTTAATTTCACGGGAATCAGTGCCCACCGATGAGGAAACTGCCGTCCAGTGGTCGCTGGATCACTTGTTTCTCGACCAAAATGCAGTTCCTACTTTGGTGGATGTCAGACGCACTTCTAATACTGGACTCCGGCAAAAAGTTTTAGGTCAGTCGATCGACTATGCTGCTAATGCGTTGGTTTATTGGCCGATCGATTCAATTATTGCTCTGTTTGAAGCCAATTGTCGCGATCGGGGCCGCGATCCCGAACAGATTTTTGAAGAGTTTCTCGGTGCGGATGCTAATGAAGATTTATTTTGGCAGAAAGTTAAAACTAATTTGCAAGCCGGTAAAATTCGCTTAGTATTTGTAGCAGACGAGATTTCCGCTGAAATGCGCCGAGTTGTGGAATTTCTCAACGAACAAATGGACCCGGTTGAAGTTTTGGCCCTGGAAATTAAGCAGTATGTAAGTGAGGACGGTTTGAGAACCTTGGTTCCCAGAGTGATCGGTCAGACAGCCGAAGCACAGCAGAAAAAATCGAACGCAATGCGCGAAAGAAGGCGCTGGGATGAATCGTCATTTTTTGCGGAAATCAAAGCCAGACAAGGCGCGGACGAGGCGCAAATGGCAAGATCCATATACCTTTGGGCAAAAAGTCAAGAACCCGAAATTCAAATCCATTGGGGAACGGGGGACACCTACGGTGGTTTCGCGGCTCAATTGCATCACAGGGGCAGAAAACCATATCATTTATTCACTGTAGATATTGCTGGCAGAATGGAGATTTCTGCTGACAATTACGGTTCCCAACCGCCATTTAATGCTGAACCAAATTGGCTGGAATTGAGAAGTAAACTGAGTTCGATCGGTCTCTCGCTACCTACTGAACCGGGCGAGAGAAGGTCGCCGAGTCTGGCTTTATCTACTTTGGAAGACGAATTTGCCCTCCAGCAAGTTATGGAAACGTTTAATTGGGCGATCGAACAAATTAAAACGTTATAGTCATTAGTAATCTGTACGGTTTGTAGTGAGGACTTTAGTCCTCTGAATTATCAGGACTAAAGTCCTCACTACCAACCAATCTTATTAAAAGTAATTGACCGAACATCCTATGAATCCTGACTATCGAGAAAATTAAAACATTATAATCATGAGTCATTTGTACGGTTTGTAGTGAGGACTTTAGTCCTAGTCATGGATGCGGACTAAAGTCCTCACTACAAACCAATCTTATTAGGAGTAATTGACCGGACATAATATGACTGATGACCAATGACTAATGACTATTGACTATTGATAGCGAATGTTTGCTTGTTTCAAGCGGCGCAAAGCTTCTCCCAGTCGATCGCAATCTGCAATCAAACTAACCCTAACATATCCTTCGCCGCCAGGGCCGAAAGCATTACCAGGAGTAACAACAACACCCGTTTGCTGCAAAACATTCAGCGCAAAATCAGTCGAACTCATGCCCGGAGTGCAAGGAACCCAAAGATACATTGCAGCCAAAGGTTTGGGAATATTCCACCCCAATTCGGCCAATCCTTCAACCATAAAATCGCGGCGAGTGCGATAGCGTTGCTGGACTTCGTGCAAGTAACTGTCAGGTAATTGCAGCCCTGTTTCTGCTGCTGCTTGCAAGGCGGAAAATATGCCGTAATCTAAGTTAGTTTTTAAAGTGCGCAAACCTTGAATTATCCGGCTGTTTCCAACTACAAAACCGACTCGCCAGCCGGCCATATTGTAGGTTTTTGACATGGTGTGAAATTCAACGCCGATTTCTTTTCCGCCGGGAATTTCTAATAAACTTGTCGGTTGATAGCCGTCAAAGGCTAATTCCGCATAACACAAATCGTGAACCAGCAAGATTTGATGTTTGTGCGCGAAAGCCACAATATCTTTATAAAATTCGCGGGGGGCCGTTGCTCCGGTCGGATTGCTGGGATAATTAAAGTAGAGTATTTTGGCTTGTTCGGCTACGCTGTCGGGAATGGAACCTAGGTCAATTACCCAGTCATTTTCCGGTTTGAGGATAATGTTGTGAACTTTGGCACCGGCGATAATCGGGCCGCGAAATAATACCGGATAAGCGGGACTCGGTACTAATACTAAGTCGCCGGGATTGATATAGGCGATCGCAAAATGCGCTAAACCTTCTTTAGAACCCAATAAAGGTAATGCTTCGCCTTCTGGATCGAGTTCGACATTGTAGCGGCGGCTGTACCATTTGGTAATTGTACGGCGAAAACTGGCAGTTCCTTCAAAGGGCGGATAGCCGTGATTTGCAGGATTTTGGATAGCTGCGATGGCGGCTTCTACTACCGGTTGCGGAGTCGCACCGTCGGGGTTTCCCATTCCTAAGTCTATTAAATCTAGTCCTTGTTCGCGGGCGCGGGCTTTGAGTTCGTCGAGACGGGCAAATACGTAGGGCGGTAGTTTTTGCAACCTGTCAGCAGGGCTAATCCAATCCAAAGTCATTTGTTTTTTGTCACTTGTCAGTTTTCCTGGTTCGTAGTCAGGACTTCAGTCCGCAAGTTAGTAGTGAGGACTGAAGCATTGGTGTCAACATTAACCCGAAATACCGCCAGGGGTTTAAACCCCTGGCTAATATCCCAAGTCCTCTAAAAGAGGACTAATGAATTACTCAGTCCTCTTTTAGAGGACTGTCTTCTTTGAGGCAGGGGTTTGCAACCCCTGCTTTAAGAGCGGGTGTGACGATAAGTTGACACTAACAGGATTTCAGTCCTTCCAACACAGCCTTTACAGGACTAAAGTCCTTACTACAAACCTTACTTACAAACCTTACTACAAAATGTTTTAATTCTTGATTTTCAATTCTCCCACAGGTGCGGTGGTAGAAACCATCGCCGCCATTAATTGTTCGGGAACGACTTTAAATGGCAGTCTGTGGATGTCGGAATTGGGATTGCACGCTATTTGAGCGGCGCGCTGCAATTCTGTTAGGCTAACGTCTCCGAGTCCTAAGTCCTCTAAAGTTTGGGGCAATCCAATCTCGGCGTAGAATTTTAGCAGTTGCTGTCTGGCGGTGGCTGCGAGTTGATTGTTTTGCAGAATTTCTTCTAGCCGCAGTTGCACTAAAATGCCGTAGGCAACTTTTTCGCCGTGCAATGTGCCGTGACTTGCTAATAGATGAGTTAGGCCGTTGTGGACGGCGTGGGCGGCGACGGTGCGACATTGGGCTCCGCCGATGCCGCCGATTACTCCTGCTAGCAATACGGCGGCGTCTGTGACTTCTTGCCAGGTTTCGCTACCGGGTTCTTTGAGGGCGGCGGCTGATTTTTGGAATAAAATATCGCGCAGGATTCTAGCTTGTTGGACTGCGGAAATAATCATGGTTTGTTCCGAGTGTCCGCTGCTGACTGATGCTTCGTACCATTTGGCGATCGCATCTCCAATTCCTGCTACTAATGTCCGCTCAGGTGCTGTTTGAATTAAGCCGTAGTCGAGTATCAATAAATCGGGACATCTGGCTAATGTGACATCGTATTGGAATGCACCTTGTTCGGAATAAATGTTAGAAAGTGCTGTCCAAGCGGCACAGGTTGCTGCTGATGTGGGTATGGTGACGATCGCCATTTTGCACTGATGGGCGAGGAGTTTGGCTGCATCCAAGGCTTTGCCGCCGCCGACGCCGATGATGAAGTCGGCTTTGTGGGTTTGGACGGCTGCGCGGAGGGTTTCGAGGCTGGTTTCGCTGCAATCTTTGCCGTAGGCTGTGTGGGCGGATTCTAACTGCTGCTGTTCGAGGATTGGTTGCAGGTATGGTTGGGCGGCGGCTAGGGAGTTGCTACCGCCGACGATTAGGGGCCGCTTTCCGAAACGGGCGATCGCATCTCCGGCTTGTGATAGAGCGTTTTGACCCCGCAATACACAGGCTGGAGCAATTGTCAAGGAATAAATTGCAGTTGCGGTGGTAGTTTTGGTGCTTTGGGTTTGAGTCATCGAACCAGTGGATGAGTGACGAGAAGGTTTATTGTCGCAGGATTGCTGGATTTTATAGGATAACTCTAACTCGCGTTGGGCAACATGGTAACTTTTGTAAAGTATTTGTTAAGTATTGTGGTTGGGACGGGCTGCGGGAGTTGAGGGGCGATCTCGAGTATTCACCCAATTTTAGACTTCCAATTCGATCGTTTTAATGATTTATGTTGCATAGTGCTGAAAGGACAGATGCTTGGTTTCAGCATAACAATTGTCGATCGAAGGGCTTTACAGTGTTTGATAGGTTCTTTGTCGATCGCTGTTGTCCAGGAAGGAGCTAGTCACGATGTGCTCTGCTTTTATACCCGCAACAGGAGATTCCGACGGGAGTAAGAAGAAATTGACATACATGAGCAATTTGCGGTATTTTATGGTTATATAGCGAAAAGAGCTAAGCGTGCACAGTAGCTGCTTCGGTTGAGCTAGACTGTTATGCAACTCAAAGGAGTTTGTGATGTCAATGAAAGTGTTTTTCACACTAGAAGCCCGCAGGAACGGGGTTGGTCTAACAACGAAAAACGAGAGTTGGCCCGCATTCCCATTGTGGGGGAGTACGTCGCAACTGCGATCTACAGTCCTTGGTTTTGTGTTCAGCTAGTGGTTCACACGCATTTTGATGGTGAATTTGACGCGGAGGTGTACGCAGTTGCTGCGGATCACAACGAAGTTCTAGAGATTGCTCAGGCAAATTAAGCGATGACTAAGAAAGTCTCAATTGATTACAATGATATAGCTGCAATTGCCTTTAAATCTGCTTTTCCTCATGGTTGGAGAAGCCTTATCCCTGGTTATGACATATGGAAACTATTGATTGAACCACTAGCTCAGAAGGTTATTGATGCTGCTACTTTAAGTCAGGGGAATGATCTTGAAAATATCAAGGAAATAATTAGATCCGGCAAAGAAAACGGGGTCGATGAGTTAGAGATAAAAATTGCAAAAGAAGCAGGTATAAATATTGGTACTAACCTAAATGAAATAGGTATTCCTTGTAATGTGAATTTTAGAGTTGGGTCCCAAGGGGAGACTGTTATTAACATAAAGTACAAGTAGAGAGATACAAGTACGAGTATTGCTGAAACTGTAAGTTGTTTAAATTTATCTGGATAATTAATAATATATGAGACGAAAAAGAGAAGTTGTAGAAGCACTATTAGAAAGTCTTTCTATCCTAGAAAGATCGCGCGCAGTTAAACTAAATCGTTAGACCGCGAAACTGATAACTAATCAATAATAGAGATTATTTTTCTATATGACACCACAATCACTTGAACAACTTGTGCAGAAAATTCACGAACTTCAAACACTTATGGTGACAGTTGCAACAGGTGAAGCACGTATTCAGGAAAAAGATGATGAGTATAAGCAGCTATATATGGAAGTGAGTTTGAAGCTGGAATTTCTACAAAATGAAGGCTTCAACGTTGACAATCCAAATTCTTTTAGATCCCTGTGGGATTGGTATAATTACTGGTCAGCTCATTTGGCTACTTATGCTTTACGTCGTCAGTATGTTGGGGAACTTTACGAAAAGGTTCTAACATCATTTGAAAATACTCTCTACAAGCATCGCGCAAATTCGATGTCGAGTGAAGAACTAATTGACGACTTGCAGCGCAGGTTAGGTCAGATGATACCTGAACCCCAGACTAGGTTCAAATTCACAATCAATTCTCTGCATCCAAAAATTATTCAGCGATGCCAGCAACAGTTTGAATTGGGACAGTATGATGATGCAATATTCAATGCGATGAAAACTGTCGAAGAAGAAATTCGAGATCGTGCATCAGCAGCACCAACTGATGTAGGAGTTGCTCTGGTTTCAAAGGTTATGAATCCTAATCAACAACCAAAGCTAATTTTTAGTTCAGTAAATGCAGAACAGGAGGCAGCACACTCTATGTACCGAGGCGCAATCGGTAGTTTTAAGAATCCACTCAGCCATCGTTTCTTGGATACCTCTGATCCAATAAAAACTTTTGAGATTCTAGGTTTTGCAAGTTTATTAATGCGTATGCTAGATGATGCAACTGTAACACCATCTAGCTCAAATGGTGTCTAACAACGCCTATGCACACCGGCCGCAGAGAGTTGATCGGTTATGATGCAGAGGTTACTAGCGTCCAGTGAGTGCGAACGTTACATTTTTTACCAACAGGTGAAACCCGATCGATCGCCCCTTTCCAAGATCCTAGAAAAATACAAGCACGGTCAAGGCTCAAATTAGCTCAGGCTCGATCGCCTTCTCTGTGCCATCGCGCAGGAAACCATCCCTAGTGGATGATGGTTGTAACAGAATTTGTGGGATTATAATTTCTGTGCAATCAGCCTTCTTGCCTTCATGCCAACGAATGATTCTGACCTACAAATCCAAGCACGAAGAATTCTAGACGCGATTGCTTTCATTCCTTTTGAGCAATATCAACCCTTGACCCGTGGGTTTGAGAGCATTCCTGCGCGTCCTGGCATTTATGCAATCGGGCACAGAACTGATGGATTGCTCTACATCGGTAAAACCAAGAGCTTACGAGGTCGCTTCAGTGGTGGGCACAAAGCTTTTTTGTGGGCATGGCTCGATAAATATAGCGATGAAGACATACGGATTGCAATACAGACAATTTTTCACGCTTGAGAACCCTGCGTTACTATTGGAGCTAGAAGCCATCATTCTAAGAGCTGCTGAACCCCCTTACAACGTCCAAATTCCAAATGAGATGTAAATGCCATGCAAGCCAAACTTAAAGAGCAACTTTCCCTCGCTGATGCTGAAGTTATTTTAGGACGTTTTCCTGAACGAATTCGTGCTGCCCTAATTGCTCGTGCTGCTGAAATTGAATACCCGATCGAAGCAGTCATTGAGATGGCGATCGCTAGTTTCCTTGACACAGAAGCATTAGGTTTTGCAGATTGCAAACCAGGACGCGGACAATAACAGCGTCAAGTGGCGATCGCGGCGATCAAACAATTCAAATTAGCAAAAACTATATGCTAGAATCAGGGTGTGTGTGAAGCGAACAAAGTAAATGCCTACTGATGCTCAATTGAGAGGTTTATATCGTCTTAGCTATTGGCTAACGTTTATTATGCTTCAGCCCGTACATCTCGTCTGCATTGACGAGCGAACAAACAATCTGTATGTTTTGGCTGGAAATACCGAGAACCTGGAGTTTCAAATTGCGCCGAATGGAGAAGTATTCTGATGAGTCAAGTTAACTATAGTGCTATGTCAGATGAGGAGTTAAGGCAACACTTTCTTCGACATCGTGAGGATAAGACGGCTTTTCGAGCGTATCTGGATAGGCTAAGCAAGCGCCGGCGCGAAATTATTACGACTGTAGACGATCCTGATTTTGATGCCAAGATTCAAGCAGCAGTTTTGCGACAAATGCAAGCGGCAGGTAACAACGGTGATGCGGCGGTATAACCATTTAAATACAGATTTTTGTATCTTCTTTTTAAATGGTTTTTGTGTGCGGGATTTATTGCCGACTAAAGATTGTTTTGAACCTCACTTAATGCGATAATTGTAGCCTCGATCGGTGTCATCATAAAGTCCTTCGTCTTCGGGTGCGTAGCCTTTCAAAAAAGCATCGTGACTGCGAGTAATAGCTGTGTCAATTAAATAGTCTTCTAAATAGTCTTCGCCGTCGAGTACAGAAAATTCAGTTAATTCGGGATCTGTCAAAAAATCTTGGGCTGTGACAGCCATGTATGGTGCTAGTATTTTATGGCGTTCCGCGATCGGCAACTTAGCAATTTCTGTAAGGGATAGCTTGAGCGGCGGTGGTTCTGTTGGCGAATTGCTAGACTCGGAACTTTCACTTGATAAATGTTGTGTTTGTGCCCCTTTTTGTACTAGAAATTCCACGAAATCGAGCACTTCCTGCTGTTTATCTGTCGAAAGCATCCGCAGATTCTCTAATAATATTTTTTCGATATCGAGTGTTTGTGTCATTGATTTTTACCTGCACATCGATCGGGTATTTGTAGGGTGCGTACTGCACACTTTACCTGTTCTATTATATCAAATTTGCACGGTCAGCAGTCGATCGCCCTTTTCGATCTGAAATTTGGTCAAATGTCTATTATGCCGCCAACTAACCATCGCCTCGAACCTCGATCGTATAACTGTAGCCCTGTTCAGTCAGAAACAGTTGGCGGTGTCTGGCAAAATCCTCCTCACAAGTTTGTAGCGAAACTAAGGTATAAAAACTCGCAGTATGTCCGTCAGATTTAGGGCGGAGAATTCGTCCGAGGCGCTGCGCTTCTTCCTGGCGAGAACCATATTTTCCCGATACTTGAATCAACACATCGGCATCGGGTAAATCGACGGCAAAGTTGCCCACGCGAGATAGAATTAATCCGGGAATCTCTTTGTGACGGAATGCTTCGTACAGCCGATCGCGCTCAACCTGTTTTGTCTTCCCCGTAATCAGCGGCAAATCGGTAACTCGGGCGATCGCATCCAACTGCTCCAGAAACTCACCAATAATTAAAATACGGTGTCCCGCTTCCTTTTGCAACAAACTTTGCACCACATCCAACTTACCCGGATTTTCCGCAGCAATCCGAAACTGGCTGCGGCGGGGCGCTAAGGCATATTCCATTTTTTCGGCCTCATTTTGGGCGACGCGGATTTCGGTACAATTGGCTGTAGCAATAAATCCCTGTCCTTCCAATTCGCGCCAAGGTACGTCGTAGCGCTTCGGGCCAATTAGCGTGAAAACATCCCCTTCCTTCCCGTCTTCGCGAATCAATGTCGCCGTCAAACCTAACCTGCGTCGCGCTTGTAAGTCGGCGGTAATCCGAAATATTGGTGCGGGTAGTAGATGGACTTCATCATAAATAATCAGTCCCCAGGATTGCGCGTTAAATAACTCGAAATGCGGGAATTCATCATCTTTAGTCGATCGATAACTGAGCATTTGGTAAGTCGAGAGAGTTACAGAAGCCGTTTTTTTGCTGTTGCTGCTGTACTCGGCGATCGCATCTTCAGTTAAACTCGTCTTGTCCAATATTTCCCTGCGCCACTGGTGCACCGAAGTCAAACTGCTGGTGAGAATCAGCGTCTTTTGCTGCACCAAACTCATCGCAATCATCCCCACAATCGTCTTACCAGCCCCGCACGGTAGGACGATCGTTCCACTGCCACCTCTAACCTCTCCTCCCTGATAGAATGCCTCTACGGCTTCCTTTTGATAGGCGCGCAAATTAAAGGGTAAGTCGCTTCCTAAAGTGCGATCGCGCAATGCAATCGCCAACTCGGCACCCTCGACATATCCAGCCAAATCTTCCGCCGGATAACCCACTGCTAGCAAAGCTTGTTTGAGTACACCGCGATTCCCGGCATCAACTTGAAAGCAAAGATCCGAAATCCGCTTACCTAACAGCGGTTTTACGCGATCGTCCCGCACTAGCAACTCCGTCAGCGGGCGATCGACAATCCGCAGTTGTAAATCGGGATTTTCCGCATCAATCCTTTCAATTACCGTCAATCCGTAGCGAGTTCCCAGCAGTTCAATTTCCTGCGCTACAGATTCGGGAATGTCATATTTAGCATACTTTCGCAAAGCTGCGATCATCAATTCAACTAACATTCCCGCCGCCCGCGCATTCCACACACTCAAGGGCGTGATGCGATAGGTGTGGATGTGTTCGGGACTTTTGATTAATTCGGCAAAGGGTGCGATCGCTTCTCGTGCCTTTTGTGCTGTAGGGGCGTGAACTTCGAGTAAAATTGAGCGATCGCTTTGCACGATTAAAGCATTTTCAGGAACGTAAGTCATAGGAAGTTCGGCAACGGATTTTGTAACGGATGTAACGGATTGAATAATTGAAGGAAGAAAGTAGAAGGTAGAAGTTTAGTAGAACAGAAATGTTTGGTTTGTTTGATCCAGTCTATGTGAAAGGTGCGTCGCGATCGAGATTGTACATCTTTTTTAGGGATTTATCGCCAGCGACGCATCATACAAATACTACAAGAGAATGAAACAGCCCTGCCTACTAAGAGGGGGGACAGGATGCTTCTCAAAGTCCCCCTTTTTAAGGGGGATTTAGGGGGATCTTGCCTCGGCTATAAACGAAAGATACAAAAGTTTTCGGGCGATTGTTGACACTCATAATATCAGGTGTATTATTTATCCGACTGCGGCAAGACATAGCCGACTTGCCGCAGGGCGGTGCGAAATTTAGTTTCCTGGCCCAATTGAACCGCTAAAGTGCGATCGCCCGCCAACTGACAGAATTTTTTAGTACGGGAATCATTAGCAATTAGCAATGCTAAATGGGCGGTAGTACATTCGATCAACCTGACAGTACCTACATCTTGCACGCTATTCGATCGCTCTGTAACATCCGTCAGAAATTGTTGCACAGTTTGCGGCAGCGGTTCAATACTCCTTGCGTCCAAAAACTCTGTAAACTCTGCTAATGGATATCCGTTTTCAATGGCTGCGAAGATTTTTGGGCGATCGAGACGCCACACAACATCCGAAACTTTCTTAGTATAGACATCAAGGACGATCGCATCAGATGTCTCGACACCATCTCCCGCCGCAATAATTTCTAGATTCGGCAATACCCGCAGCGTTTGACGGATCTCAATTGCTGGCGGAGTATACTTATCCGTCAACTCCAAACAATAAGCCCCCAAAGCTGTCAAACGAAAATATACTAAGCCATCATAACGACTCAGGAATTCCAGATTGTCGGTTCCCCAAAGATCGTCATAATCACTTGGTATCAGCAACGGATCGACATATGCAACATCAATTATGCCCAAAGTAGCAGCATACTCAAACAAAAAACAGCGCATATATCGTTCTTCCAGAATCCGCCAACTGTAGCCACTCAATTCTGATAAGTTTCCATACCCAGCTTCACCAATATACAGATAGTACGGTTCCTCCGTCACCTCAAACCTATGGCCCGTTGCGACTAGATATTTGCTAAAGTCATGAAATAGAATCCACTTACCCACAGGACATTCTGCGAGCACAGAGGCGATCGCATCTCTCCGCCACGTCACATCCGTCATCCCACTTGCGCCCCTGCCAGTTTGTCCTTTGATCGCATCAATGCGGCGAAATTCATCAAAGATTTTGGTCTTTAACCAGCGTTTCCATGCTGTCTGCAAACCTTTGGCGGGTGATTCTTGTAAAGCTTTCAGTCCCGCTTTTGTCAAAACTAGCTTTTTGCCCGATCGTTCCGCGAACTTGCTCCCTTGCGCTATCATTATCCAAGCAAAGGGCTTGATGCTACCGATTTCAGCGAATACTTCATCATCATAGTCGCTATCCTTGGCTAGGGTAATTTGACGCTGTTCCTCATTATAAAAATCACCACCTTGCAATATAGAGGCGATCGCCTTTACACTTGCAGCAGTAGGCAAAGCAGTTTTCTCGCTAACAGCAACTTTTCCCGACTGAATCAAACGCAAAACTGCTGCAAAATCCTTTGTAGCAGTCAACTGTGTTTCACAAGAAGTCATGGGAATCTCGTATTCTTCTGTCTCCTTTTTTTCTGTACTATAGTTATATCTTTGAACGCGGAGTTTAACCTGATTTTGTACTGTTTCACCAACATTATCTAACGTGGCTTCTTCGGGTGGTGGAACAAATTTTAGCAATTCTTCTTCTAAATCGTAGGGTATCTGCCTGCCATAAATAAACAAGCATAGCATTGATGGTTCTCTGTTAGTTCCATAGCGATCGCTTGTGCCAAAATTTGCTGGTTCTCCGTATTTGGCGCTAAATATCTCAGGAAAATAAACACCATCATCCCCATGTATAACCTCAGCTACAGCCGCTTTTTGAAGGTCATCTAATTTTGCCCACACATTCCGAAGGTTCTTTCCCAGCAATTGCGATCTAATTCCCTCAACAAGATCCGCTTTACGGGTTAATTTACGAGGATCGGGTAATAATGCTTTGAGCTTTTTTAAATCGTCAACAATTATTCCTTCCAATGCCTGTTGGAGGCTAAAAAGGTTATTTACGGTTTGGTAACGCGACATAATATTTGAGAATGCGCCCGCTTCAAAATTGTTTTTGCAACCCAAATATAACAACTTTACCGGATGCAAAACTTGAATTTTTGTTACAAAACTCCAGAAATCTGGTTAAACAGTTACGGTACCATGAACCGGAACGGTGCATAGGTTATTTGTTTTAATTTTTAAGGGAATATTTTCGGCCCTAAAATTACCCGGTTCAACAGCCGTAGGGTGCGTCGCCATTAACAATCCCTAAAAAAAAATGGACAATCTCAAAGCGACGCACCTTAGACTTCTTGCAAAAGTCCTTTTAATCAAATTTTCGGACGGGCTCTGGGGCCCATCCCACAAGTCAGGATTTAATACCAATTTTCAGGCATTTATACAACATTAGCCCTAGGGTGCGGATCCATTAACAATTCCTAAAAAAATGGACAATCTCAAAGCGACGCACCTTATAAACTGAGCCTTTTATAAGCAAAACTAACAATTATATTGTATGGTTTGTTTCGTCCACCCAATGTGTAAGGTGCGTCGCCATGAGATAGGGCATGAAATTTAGGAATTGTTCTCGTGCGATACACCCTAAAACTAACTGAAACCATTGCCGAGACAGGAGTTTTTATGTAATTAATTTTGTGTGGTTACTTAGGAATGAAAATTAAATAACTTAAGCAAATTTGTGGGATGGGCGTCCCGCCCGTGCTAGTACGGGCGGGACGCCCATCCCACAATAATCATCAAAGTGTAAGTTTTGAAATTTTCATTCCTTACTTGATCGAAACTGACATACTGTAACTTGCACCTCCTCTTTCTGTGCCGATAGCTATTTGATAGTCTCCTGTTTGACTCAATTCTCCAGACCAGCTCTTTGATTCTTTAACTATCGTCTTTGTATTGGGGTCTACGATGTTAAAAACAGCATTTTTTTCAAGAGATTGGATCTCAATCTTCATCCTTTGCCCTTTTTTAGCTTTAATCAAATAAGTATTGACAGTACCGCGCGCTACTCCTCCTTTGATTTCGGCTGAATTAGTACCTTTTTTGAATTGAATTCGCTGCTGAACCTTAGCCATTAAAATGACAGGTTTTTCAGAATTTACTGGGGAGGAAACAATGCTAGATATAGCTTTTACAGAAGTCGGAAAAATCATCAATGCACTTAAGCCGATAGTCAAAAGATTTATTGGGTATTTGAAACTTTTTGCTGGTTTGTTCATCGGAATTTAACAGTAAGACTGAAATTTGTTTACTTGTAGGATTATAGCTGACTGAGGCTGTCTGCGTGCGATCGCCCTTACCGCCAACTTGATTGCAGAGGGAACCCCCGGATGTGAGATAATTTTAGGCGATCGCAAATTACGCATTACTGCACAGCCGCCAGCGGGCGCGGTACAGTCAAAACACCCGCAGCGCCGTGTTACCAAAAAATTGTACAATTCTGTGCAATTCTAATTATCACAAACCAGACGATATGACCCAACAGCCAACCATCACCTACCGCACCGAAAGCGACTCGATGGGAGACAAACAAATCCCATCTACTGTTTACTACGGTATCCAAACTCTGCGCGCCGTTGAAAATTTTCCCATTAGCGGTATCAAACCTTTATCAACTTACATCGATGCTTGCGTTTTAATTAAAAAAGCTGCCGCAATTGTCAACGGTAAACTCGGCTGCATTCCTGAAGATATCAGCGCTGCACTGATCGAAGCTGCTGATGAAGTTTTAGCAGGAAATTTGCGCGATCAATTTGTCGTTGATGTCTACCAAGCAGGCGCCGGAACTTCTCACCACATGAATGTCAATGAAGTTCTTTCCAATCGCGCTTTGGAAATTATGGGCGATGAAAAAGGTAACTACAAGCGCGTTAGTCCCAACGATCATGTAAACTACGGTCAATCGACTAATGATGTGATTCCAACTGCCATTCGGATCGGCGGATTGTTGGCCTTGGAAAAAACTTTGTTTCCGGCTTTGTCAGGGGCGATCGCATCCTTGAACAAAAAAGCCTTAGAATTCCACGATATCGTTAAATCCGGCCGCACTCACCTGCAAGATGCCGTCCCGGTTCGACTCGGTGAAACCTTCGGCGCCTGGGCACAAATTCTCAGGGAACATACCGCCAGAATTGAAACTGCATCGGGAGATTTAACATCCTTGGGATTGGGGGGAAGCGCAGCGGGAACGGGCTTAAATACTCACCCAGAATACTGCGAAAAAGTCGCTCAAATTCTTTCGGAGTTAATCGGAAAACCCCTAAAACCAGCGCCGCATTTAATGGCAGCAATGCAGAGTATGGCGCCGTTTGTAAATGTCTCTGGCGCGCTCCGAAATCTCGCTCAGGATTGCGTTAAAATGTCCCACGACTTGCGTTTGATGGACTCGGGGCCGAAAACTGGTTTTAAGGAAATTCAACTGCCTCCGGTGCAACCTGGTTCGTCAATTATGCCGGGGAAATACAATCCGGTAATGGCAGAAATGACATCGATGGTTTGTTTTCAAGTCATGGGTTACGATAGCGCGATCGCCCTTTGTGCCCAAGCAGGACAATTAGAATTGAACGTGATGATGCCCCTGATCGCCTACAATCTCATTCACAGCATCGAAATTTTGGGCAATACCATCAGCGCCCTAACAACCAAATGCCTCGACAAAATTGAAGCCAAGGGCGATCGATGTCTCGCCTACGCAGAAGGCAGTCTCGCCCTCGTTACCGCCCTCAATACTCACATCGGCTATCTCAACGCCGCCGCCGTCGCCAAAGAATCTCTCGAAACCGGCAAATCTTTGCGGCAAATTGTGCTAGAACGCGGTTTAATGAATGCAGAAGACTTGGCAAAAGTTCTAGATTTAGAGAAAATGAGTGCGATGCCAGAATACCGGGCGGTTGAAACCGCGCCTATAGAAACAAAACCCTTCTAGTGCGGGTTGAAGGCCGGGCGGTTAAAATTACATTATTTTCTTCAGTCCACGCACCATCTGGACTTCGTTTGTGTAGACGCGGTTTCAACCGCCGTCTTATCTAACTTTCTGGCGGTTTCAACCGCCGTTTTATCTAACGCTTACGTTTGTGTAGACGCGGTTGCAACCGCCGTCTTTTCATAGCTAAAAATTGGGGAGCAATATTTATGCGCGCAGGTTCCTTTGGCAAAGTAACTCAAGATAAAGAGAACACAACTCAAGTGACATTTCATTATGTAGAAGGTCACACGGAAACCTTTACTGTTCCGATGCCTGCACAAGAATTTCAAGCAGAAGTGCTGAATTTGTTAAATCAACCTTGGTTGACTTTTCATTTAGTAGATCAAACCGTTTTTATCTGCACTGCCCGGTTGGTGAAAGTGGAAGTTAAACCTGCTATTCCGGAACTTCAAGGTCAAGGAATATTTCCTAACTCCCTGCGAGTTAGTACCATGCAGCGGGCTGCTTCTGGCAGATTGCCGATGTCTACTTAAACTTGGTTGATGGTAATTGATAGTAGGTAATAGCTGAGAAGTGGTAAGGTGCCCATTGCGCACCCTACTTATAAAAGTTGTGTGTAGCGGTAAGGTGCGCATTGCGCACCCTACCTATAGAAGTTGTCTGTAAGTCTCGGAATATATCCCCGTAATAGCTGAGAAGCTGTAAGGTGCGCATTGCGCACCCTACCTATGAAAGTTGTCTGTAAGTCTCGGAATATATCCCCAAGGCCCTGCGCAGGCCTGTTTGCCCATTACCCATTACCCCTTACCCATCATGTCTTCTGTTAGTTTAATTCGCGCTAATTCCTACGATCGCCAAAAGCTACAAAAATCCTTAGAAAACTTGCTCGCACCCTTGGGCGGAATGTCGGCTTTTGTCAAATCGGGCGATCGGGTTTTACTCAAACCCAACCTCCTCACAGGTGCTCGCCCTACCAAAGAATGCGTCACCCGCCCGGAATTGGTTTACTGCGTGGCGAAAATGGTCATCGAAGCAGGCGGAAAACCATTTTTAGGAGACAGTCCAGCTTTTGGTAGCGCCATGGGTGTCGCCAAAGCCAACGGTTATTTGCCACTGTTGGCAGAACTAAATTTGCCCGTAGTAGAGTTTCAAGGAAAACGCTACGAAACAGTCAGCCAAGATTTCAATCATCTCCGACTTTGCAAAGAAGCAATGGAAGCCGATGTCGTGATTAATCTGCCCAAACTCAAATCTCACGTTCAATTAACCGTCACAATGGGCGTCAAAAACTTGTTCGGCTGCGTACCCGGAAAAATGAAGGCTTGGTGGCACATGGAAGCCGGCAAAGATAGCGCCAGATTCGGTCAAATGCTGGTAGAAACGGCCCGGACAATTAACCCAAATTTGACGATTTTGGATGGCATTATCGGTCACGAAGGTAACGGGCCCAGCGGCGGCGAACCTAAGTTTTTAGGAATTTTGGGCGCCTCCAGTGATGTGTTTGCTTTGGATCGAACTTTAGTGGAAATTATTAATGTCGATCCAGCAATGGTTCCGACTGTAGCTGCGGCGATGAGATTGGGACTGTGCTCGAATTTGGAGGAACTCGATTTTCCACTGTTGCGCCCGGAAACTCTCAAGGTTTTCGATTGGAAATTGCCGGAAAATATGATGCCGATCGACTTTGGGATGCCTCGGGTGATTAAGTCAGTATTCAAGCACCTTTATATCCGGTTTATCAAAGAAAATAAGGGAATAAGTGTGTTGTTATCTGACAAGTGACAAAGCAAGTTTAAATAATCTGGACATTTTTGGGTAGTGGCCCAAACCCTCATTCTACCGTTGAAGTTTTAGCTTCTGAGAAAGCCCAAACCCTATCCTACACTGATTCCTGATGAAAAACTATCCAGAGTCTTGAATTTAAATGAGTTATCTTAAATAAGGTGTTAAGCTAACAACCATGCCCTAAAAATGTGTTTCTGAAGCCTGATAATTTTAGGGTACTCATCTACTGTGTATTGTGATACACAATATTCAACGACGATAATTGATTCCAGCATTTAAGCTCCAACTCCGCTGGTTATCAGTACATCTAGTATGTAAATAAGGAGAACTCCAATGCAAACTCAGAAGCCCTTAAGTCCTACTGTCGTTTCCCCTATATCGGGACAGAGTATGAAACCCTGGTTATTCATCCCGGGTGATTGGCGAAGACCTGCAAATAAAGAGTCATTTCAATTGTACTGGTGTCAAAAGTCACAACTTGGATGTCTTCATCCTCTACCAGATCTCGACCAAATTGACAGCTTCTACGACATCGACGATTACTATACCCATCATGCAGACTCTACCGACTCAGAATCTACCTCTTCTATTTCCTTCTTCGATAAATTGCGAACCCATCTAGCTTGGCGTTTCGATAAGGGAGTAGATGTCACCACTCAATGGTGGAAACAGCATTTCGGGACTTCTTCTTACTCGATCTTAGAAATCGGTTGCGCCAATGGCAAAATGCTGGAAGAATTCAAATTGGATGGTCACAAAGTCTGGGGAGTAGAACCCGACAGACAAGCTTTGCGTTTCGCCGAGGAACGAAATCTTGATGTATATTATGGCACTGCTGAATCTTTGCCCCCGGAAGTCACGTCGAGAAAGTACGACATGATTATTATGAACCACGTACTGGAACATACCATAAATCCTTTACTGGCACTCCGCAATGCCATGGAGTTGCTCGTGGAGGGCGGCAAATTGGTGATGGAAGTACCAAATAACTCGTGTATGGCGCTAAAAGAATCAGGGATTGCATGGCTCCATCTAGATGTGCCAAGGCATTTTTATTTCTTCACACCCGACAGTTTCCGCGCTATCTGCGAACAGGTTGGATTTGAGGTGGTTTCTACCGAGTTTAATGGCTACTATCGCCAATTTACTAACGGTTGGATCGATGATGAAAGAAAAATTTTGAACGTGTTCAATTCAATGCAATCTCCTGGGATGGTAAAGCCCAAAGAAAACAGTAAACTCCAAGCTTGGAAACTACTACTGAAAACATTTATGGCTCCCGACGACCAAAAATACGATTCAGTCAGAATTGTTGTACAAAAGCCACAGTAAGAGCGAAGGAAGGGAAATAAAGCTTTGAAAATTTCTTAGTACCTTGAGAATTTCAGGATCGAGGCTTCCCATTACCTAAAACAGGACTTACGCATGACGGATGAGTGCATCTCAACTTGGGCAATTACGTCTTTTTTGCCTTAGTGCTACTTTCGGCGCATCGCAAAGCTTCTATAAAGCGATCGCAAGCGATCGCCCACTATTCAAGCAAAGCTGAGATGCTCCCCTGACGCACCAGCTCTACATAGGGTGTGAAATTAGGAAAAATCCCGAGCAGGAATCCCCCCTATCCCTATCCCTAGGCATCTTGCGTAAGTCCTTTGACAGTTTACAGTTGATAGTTGACCTGGGACAGCTACCTCTACCTAGAAGGAAGAGGATTAGATTAATGAATCGTCTTCTTTTAATTTATCCCGAAAAAGCTTGGTGCTTTAAATCAATTCTTTTTGGTAAAAAATTTTGTTTAGGGCAGCCAGCGGGGGCGGAATCCTTTTACAGGCAATTCTTGAGGTAATGGAGAATTATTAGATGTCGGTGCGTTTTTTAAGTTTAAAAGTATGAGAGTTGAAGAGGCGATCGCACTTCCGCCCTCTGTTCTCAAATCTCCTGCGACTGGTTCTGATTTCTTCACAACTAGCCGATCTAATAGCAATTCTAAACCGTCGGGCGACAAACTCATTTTTGTCTCCACTTGGTCGGGCAAAACTAACAGCGCTTTTACTGCAAATGTGTGCAAATTAATGGCTTCGAGGGTGAGTTGCTCGGAAAACTCTTTCCCTGGCTTGCGCCTGGTTAACAAGCAGTAAAGCTGAGGATTTCTGGGGTCAAACTGACAGTTGAGGAATTCTCCGGCGGTGCGGATCAATTCTTTTTGCAATCCCTGATTTGTGACTAAAAAGATTGACTGCGTAAAATCGCTGTTGTACTTCAGCATTGCCGATTCTCTGCCGTCGGGAGTGAAGCTGAATACTCTCCGAAATGATGGTATGAACTCTAAAGGTTTGACGTTTGGTGTTAGGGATAAAATGGCGATGCCGTCTGCTTGGGGATTGGCGAAAGTTGCGCTGTCTGGGGCGATCGCAAATTCTCCAGCAGGACGACTCAACAACCGCTGCGGCACCGGCGAAGTGGACGATCGCACTACCCACAAACCAATGTCCTCTGCATTGCCCCTCTTTGCCCGCTGAATCGCGATCGCCTTGCCATCACCAGACAAATCAAATTTGAGATTTTCATAGTCTTGATTGCCTAAAATCTGCTGAATGCTGCCCGGTTTTTGAGCCGGATCGGAACTTCTGCCTGTAGTGACGGCATACAAGGATTGTTCGTACAAACCAGGCTGATATTTTGACCATTCGCTAGCAGAAAATAAAATGCGATCGCCCGCCGGGTAAATTCTATAATCTTTAACTACTAAATTTTCAGGAGTGAGGATGATTTTTTGTTGGCGGGTGAGATTGTAAAGAATTAACCGCCCTTTTTCTGCGGCTTCTGTGCCCGTGTAAACAAAAGCTCGATCGGGCGTGCTGAATTGACTGACAAACGGTGCGATCGCATTTCCTTGTTTGTCAGAACCTAGTTTTTCCCGCGCTTGTTGCAAAGAAATTGTATAAGTGCGATCGTACTGAGGAGGCGCGATCGAAGTATATACCAGCCGCCGCCCCGACCAACTAATTTTTCCCGGCAAAGGCGGCTCGACGTGCAGGTTTGCTTCAACGCTTGCACGATCCATCGGGCGGCTGAAAGTCAGGACAAAAGCCGTATCTCTCGCCCCTACTTGTTTGTTTTTCCAGCTAAAATCGCGCACTTTCGGTAAAGATCGATCGCCCTGAGCAAGCAAAAACCCGATCGCTAAACTCAGCAATACCATCAATGATAGAGCCGTGCGGTCGATCGGCTCGAATCTTGTTAATTTTCCCACAAACATACAACAGTCTGAATTTAGGCTAGACTTATACCATTTTAGATTTTATATTTTAGATTTTAGAATTGGCAATAACTGATTTCATAAAGAGTTGGAGCGCGGGCCTACAGTTCCCTTCTTTTTTTAACAGGTATTATTACTCAAATTGAAAGTCTGCCTGCGCGGACTTGCAATATAAACAAGCAATCTCAAATAACCCGTGAAATTTTATGCGAGCTCCTCAAATCTATCGATCGATCTGTTAAACTAAAATCCTGTTCCTCTACAGGAAAGTTATCGTGAACAAAAACCTACTGACTTTGCTCGGCTGCTCCGGTTCTTTAATCTTAACCCTCTTAGCAGTAAATCCCGCTAATGCTAGCACCCCTAATTCCCAAAATCGCAGCATCGATCCCAATGGCGAAATCGCAGTCAATCCAGGAACCAATCAAGACGAAAGCCAATCCTCGCTACCAGAAATAAATTCAGACAAAATAGGAAACCTCGCCGTCCTAACTTTAGGCTGCGACTGTAATGGCTGTCGAGTCCAAGTCCTCCAAATGATAGAACAAGGACGCCTGACACTTCCTCAGTAACGCAGACACTAATACCAATTTTAAAAAAGAATGCAACAGTATTCTTGTCCCCCCCGCAATACAGCGGGGGGGGCTAGGGGGGGTCGAAGAGTGTTGCACGATTTTAGAAAAATGGTATAATTTACACAAAACAAGCAAAACAGAAGTTACAGAAAACAACCCATTAATTCTCGATTTTAATCGTCACAAGTTTAAAGTCGCCAGTCAAAATAATTAATTATTATTTCTACTTTTGGCTTGTGGCTTTTTATTTGTGAACGCTAAAAATTTACCGCACAAGAGAGAAAATTCAACCATACAATACTTCTTCCACAGGCGGCGTAGCGTCTTTGGGGTCGAACTCTTTGAGTTTGAAAGCTTGCAGCAAAAACAGCCAGATATACAGCGGATTCAACAAAACATACCGCTGCCAGAGCCGTCGGGGTTCCTTCATCAACCTAAACAGCCATTCCAAACCTATCTTAGATAAAAGCTCAGGAGATTTAGCCAAATTTCCCGCATGAAAATCGTAGGCTGCACCTACAGCAATCAGCGGCATTGATATGTCATCCCGGTATTCGTAAGCCCAGACTTCTTGTCGCGGACAGCCCAAACCTACAAAAGTAATGGCTGCACCGCTGTTGCGGATTTGCTGGGCAATTTCCTTTTTCTCTTGGGGCGAGACGTGCCTAAATTTAGAAGGCTGAGTCCCAGCAATGATTAACTTGGGAAAACGCTCGCAGAGATTGCGAGATAAAGCCTCCAAAACAGAAGGTTTAGAGCCGTACAAATAGATAGATAATCCTTCTTCGGCCGCACGTTTGCAGATTTCTAACATCGCATTCGGCCCGCAAACGCGATCGGGCAATCCCGTATTGTAGAGCAAATTTAACGCCCATCTTACGGGTTGTCCATCCGGCAATACTAAGTCAATGTGATTGATCCGATAGCGGTGAGTGCTGTCAAGCACCCCAGTCATTACCCCGTGCACCGCTAGAGCCGAAACTGAAAGTGGTTTTCCGGCCCTGGCTGCCTCAATAATTTTGCTGACAGCCGCTTCATAATTCAGGGCATTTACTAATATGCCTAGTACATTCTTTTTCCCGAGATCGATCATAGAACACCTCTGTAAGCCAACAGCCGTTACAGTCATAAATCTCCTGTAGGATTTGTTTAACGTTGTATTCAATCTTTACCACAAATGCCAGCACATTCTTGCTGTTACTGCTCAATCCTTCTAACCCTGTTTCAGCCAGCGCTCGCGGTTACAGTCATAAATCTCCTGTAGGATTTGTTTGACGTTATATTTCATTTTCCAGTCAGGATAGTGGCTGGAAAATTTTGAATTGTCGCTAATCCACCAAATGTGATCGCCAATGCGATTACCTTCTGCATATGTCCAATTAAATTTGCGTTCCGCAATTGCCTCGCACATCTGGATGGCTTCTAACATCGAACAGTTGCTGTATCTGCCTCCTCCTGTATTATAAACCTGGGCACTTCTAGGAGCTTTATAAAATTCATAAAAAGCCGAAATTAAATCTGCACTGTGAATGTTATCGCGGACTTGCTTGCCCTTGTAGCCAAACACGGTGTAGGGAGTTCCTGTCGCGGCGCACTTCATTAAATAGGCTAAAAATCCGTGCAATTGAGCTCCAGAATGATTGGGTCCAGTCAGACAGCCACCCCGAAAACAAGCCGTATTCATATTAAAATAACGACCGTATTCTTGAACTAAAACATCAGCGGATACCTTGGAAGCACCAAACAAACTGTGCAGGCACTGGTCGATCGACATATCTTCGCGAATCCCGCCTTCGTAAGTGTGACCTGGTTCAATTTCCCACCTGTGTTCTAATTCAACTAAAGGCAATTTGTTGGGCGTATCGCCGTATACTTTGTTGGTAGAAGTAAAAATGAAAACGGCATTGGGACAGTACAAGCGAGTTACTTCTAAAAGATTGAGAGTACCGTTAGCGTTGACGGTAAAATCTATTTTAGGAGCGCGGGCGGCCCAATCGTGGCTGGGTTGGGCTGCTGTGTGAATTACTAACTCGATCGACTCGCCGTACCGCTGAAAGATATTGGTAATTGCTTCATAGTCGCGAATGTCCACATCTAAATGGTAATACTTTGTTCCCAGTGATTTTTCTAGTTGTTGGCGGTTCCAATTAGTAGAACCGTCAGCACCAAAAAAGAACTGGCGCATATTGTTGTCGATGCCCACGATGTCGAAACCTTGTTTGGCAAAGAATTTACAGGCCTCAGATCCAATTAAACCCGCCGCTCCAGTAATGATTGCAACGCTCACGCTTCACCGCCTAAAAAATATAGTTTTCTTTGTTTTGTGCGATCGCACAAATCAGAATTCATCCTGATTTACCCTGGAATACATTTTCGCACAATTCGGCAAAAAATTTACCTTTGAGCTCCCAATCATAGATTTCCCTGACGCGCTTTTGACCCGCTCGACCCAAGCGATCTCGCAATTCACGATCGCGCGCTAAACACACTATAGCTTCTGCTAGACCTTTCACCGCACTTTTCGGATCGGTTGCCTTGACTTTAATGCCAGTTTCAGCAGTCACTTGAGTAGCCGGGCCGCCCAAATCCAAACAAATCGTCGGACGACCAACTCCCATCATTTCAGTGCATACAAAACCCCCCGAGTCATGTAAACTCGGATGGAGAAGAACGTGAGACTCCGCCATTTTTGAAAGAGTTTCATTGCGCGGTAAAGCTCCCCAAAAATGTACTTTATTTGCGAGTCCCAATTCTGTTACCAAAGTTTCTAAACGCTGTCTTTCTGGGCCGTCTCCGACAATCCAATATTCGGATTGTTCCACCTTCGCCTCCGCAAATGCACGGAGTCCCAAGTGCATCCCTTTCCAGTGTAATAGACGACCGACACTAATAAATCTAATTGGTCGATCGGGCGGGGTTGGAAATTTTTCTAGTTCCTCAATTTCCTGCTGCGATAAACCGACTTGCGAGAAAATTTTCACATTTTTTGCTTTGAGAAATCGCAGTCGGGCGGCGGTTTCTTCGGTAGTTGCGAGCGCGATCGCACTGCGGCGCGCCGTCAGCCCCACAAACGGATCGCGTTCTCCTGCGCTCTGAGCCAATGCTCGCAGCGTTTCGTAAATTCTGCCCCGGCGGCTAAAATCTTGCCAAAAAGGCTTTGGTGCTGCTTCTGCACCCCCGACTGGCCCCCAAATAAAAGGATGCGGCAACAGCGCCAGGAAACTTGGTGACCAATGTTTAACATAAGTTACGTGGTGTACTATGTCAAAGCCGATCGAGCGATCGAGCTTTCGAGCGATAAAATAAGCCCAGATTTGCCACAAATAGTAGTGAAGTTGCAGCAATCCCTGTCTCCCCTTCCAATCTTCGCTCCACCCAAACGGATCGAAATAAACAAAGTGCAGGTTGGGCACGGGATTGCGTTCTAGTTCTGCTTCAATGTACGATCGACAAAACGTGCGAGTAAATACCCAACTTTCGTGATGTTTAGCAGATTGGATAACAGTATTCCATCCCACTCCCTCTTCAGATCCTAGATTTGGTTCGCAAGCAAAGGCAGATAATAGAATTTTCATCGGTAATGGGGAATTGGTAATTGGGCATCGGCCAAAGAGGGCATTGGGCATTGGGCATTGTAGATAGAATCGGGAAGTTATTGGTAATAAATAACCAATAACCAATAACCAATAACCAATAACTAATAACTAACAACTGTCAACCGTCAACTGACTTCATCAAAAAAGATGTAACCTCGACATAAGCTTTAGCTGCTGTTTCAGGATTTTTTTGAGAAATTAGCTGTCGCGAACACTCTCCCATCGATTCAATCAAATCAGGACGATCGATAAAAATTCGCATTTTTTCCGACAACTCCTCAGCATTGCTCGGATCGAAAATATAACCATTTTTCCCTTCCACAACTAACTCGCAGGAAGCAGCACCGTTAGAACACAATATCGGTTTTCCAAACACCATCGCTTCCGGTACAACCATTCCCCAAACATCCTCAAAAGTCGGAAATACAAAAATATCAGCTTGCTGAAAATAAGCTCCCAAACTTTGATAATCAACCCATCCGACCCAATTTACTTGCTCCGGGAAATCTTGCTCTTTAACAAAAGCTTCCAACTCATCCTGCTGGTCGCCCTTACCAACAATTAATAAAGTATAATCAGAATATCCTTGCTTTTTGAGGATCGCACAAGCTTCTAACAGCGTCTTAATTCCTTTTCGAGCTGTAATCCGTCCCACATATAAAAAAACTGGCTGTTTGACATCTAAATTTAGGGGCTTGGTTGTGGCCAAAGGTTTCAGCAGCGTTTCGGGATCGGGAACTAAATAAGTCCTCGTAAAAACTTGCTCTTGGGGTGCATGGAGAACTTCCACCAAATATTTTTTCCCGGCTTGGCTGTTAGAAACAAAAGCATCGGCAAACTTAGCTAAAATGCGTCTGGCGAATGTCCGAAAACTCGAATCTCGAAAATCGGTGTTTGGAGAACTACCGTCATAAATAATTGCAACTCGCCATTGACAAAAAGGCTTGAGCAGAATTACCAAGACAGTCCACAAAGAAAAAGCTTGAGGAAAAACTACTTGTGGCCTAAATTTGAGCAAGTGACCGATGATGCTAGGCGACACTGCGATGAAACCGCGATCGTATCCTGTTTCTATCTTTTCTGTCTCGACAAATTTAGTCTCCCCTACCAACTTAATTGCTGATGCTCCCGGTAGCGTCGGATCGAACCCTGACCAAACTCGACCAGTATAAAACACAGTATTTTTATATACTTTTGTAAATTCTCTCAATACAGGCTGCCAATAGGCGCCCAATTCTACTTCTGGAACCAGCCAAGCGACGCGCAAATCATCTGAATCGACCATGCTATTCACCTTGGGTTTTGTTTTTAGTGAATCCCAGCTTGCTCAAAACTGAAAACCAAACTAGCCTTCTGTAAGGTAGCAACCAATACACTGGCCAGAACAAACCACCGTGACGCCGAGCAAAAACTTTCCACTCTTCCCAGGGCTGAAGGGTAGCATCTTTAAAAGCTAAACCCTTGGGTTGGTTCATTTTTTCCAAGCCCTCACTCATGTTTGTCGCCGCTATTGTTGTTGACTGCGGATTGGGAGAACAGGTTCCTTGATAGCCTGGAGCTATCCAAACTGTACAGCCTTTTTGTCGGGCACGCAGGCCGTATTCCCAATCTGATAGATAATGAATAAAGGCTGGATCGAGATTGCCAACCAGTTCAACCACGCTGCGGGGAATTAACACGCAGTTACCATTCATGCTGTCACAAGGCTGAGCTGCTTTTGTAGGTTTGAGGAAGCGAAATTTAAAGGGAAGCAATGGGGTAATTTTGACTATGCCGCCGTAAGTAAAATCACCGGTTTCTGGATCGCGAGTAGAGCCGGCAACGATCGCCTTTTTTTCTCCTTTTTTAATTAGCTCGCTACTGGTTGTCAGCAGGTCGTTGAAAGCTTCTGGTTCGAGTACGGTGTCGTCGTTGAGCCAGACATAGTAGTCTGGATCGTCTTTCATGGCTTCGGTGAAAGCAACCCGCATTCCTCCATTCCAAAATAAGTTACCATCTCCCGAAAAAATCTTGACTTGAGGGTATGTTTGCTGTACTGCTTCGGCTGTGCCATCAGTGCTGCCGTCATCTACCAGATAAGCATTGAGTGCAATTTCACTTGTTAATTTTTGGTTAAACAGCGACTCTAGAGTGGCCAAAGTCTTTAACTTGCGGTTATGGCAAGTCATCAGGACTGCTATGCTTATCTGCTCCATCTATATCAAATATTGGACTGTTTGTGCAAAATTGGTATAAAACTGTCCTCGGGCGATCGACAATGCCGATCGCAGGCGAGTCCTATTCAATTATTAACTTAATCTGTCGCAAGTATCAAGATATTTAGTCGATCGTTTATTTTTTGATTTGCCAGCTTTGCCCCGACGATAATTGCCTGAGGGGGTGATTGTAGCAATCAACACGTCGGCTGTCCGAAAATATACTAATAAACACCGAAAAATCGGCATTATAAATACCCTACAAGTTTTACATTTAATCAGTTTTACTTACTTAGGAGTTTGGCAAACTTCTTGATAAAGATTTTGATACTCGCGAGCTTGCACTTCTAAGGTAAACTTGGCTTCAACTTTCTCTCGTGCTAGGCGACAAAGCTTTTGATGCCGCTCAGAATCTTCTAGCACCCAAGCAATCCCTCGCGCTAAATCCTCGGTATCATAGGGTTGGGCTAAATAACCATTGTACTGGCGATCGACAATATCCTTTAATCCCGTCACATCAAAGGCCACCACCGGCGTACCGCAAGCCATGGCTTCCGATGCCGTCTGCCCAAAAGCTTCGTACCGCGACGGGACAACCATCACATCCGCCGCTGCATAAACCTGTGACAAAGTAGTATCATCCAACCTGCCTAAATAATGAGTTTTGAAACCAACATCGATCGGGCTTTCAGGCTCAGAACACCCAAAAACCAACAGTTCAATCTTATCTTGCCAACCCGACTGACTGAGGCTTTGCAAAGCCGGAACCAGCAACGGAAACCCCTTCCAGCGATCGCCCGTACCCTGCATAGCCCCAAACAACACCAACTGTTTATCTTGAGGCAAATTCAAACTATCCCTCACCTGCGGGCGGTTCAGCGGCTTGTAGAGTTCAGCATCAAGGCCGTTAGCAATTACCTTAACTGGATATTTTCCCAACAAAGAACTAGATTTCGCGCATTCAGCCAACCAATGACTCGGAGTTACCAAAGTCAGATCCAAATTTTGCCAAGCTTCAGCTTTGCGCTGCCAAATCCAACGAGAAATATCAGCATCCTTAGTGCTGTGAAGTTGCGGACAAGCACCGCAAGCATCTAGATAGCGATCGCAACTTTCACTGTAGTGACACCCACCCGTAAACGCCCACATATCGTGCAGCGTCCAAACCACCGGTTTATTAAACTTAGCCAAGGTTTCAATCTGCATATAACCTTCACAAACCCAGTGCAAATTGATCGCATCAGGGTTGATTTTCGCAACTTCCGATGCCAGGGAATCAGGAACCCATTGCGGCGAAAAAATTACCTCACCTAGTTTGGGATAAACTTTTAACGGCAATCTATTTAATTTAGCTCGGAAACTCTTAAACTTTTCTCCTAATTTTGTCGGGATTAACCCCACACTTTCATCATTACTAGACTTGTAATTAACCAACATTTGGGAATTTACCCCCACACTCTGCAATCCCTGGTGCAGGCGATAAGTTGCCCTCGCCGCACCACCTTTAAGATCGTAATTACTCACCAGCAAAACTTTCATCAAAACATCCTCATTATCAAATCCCTCCGTTTGCACCCCAATTATTCATCTGTCCTCTTCTCTTCCTCTGCGCCCTCTGCGCCCTCTGCGGTTAAATCCTTCATAAAAATCCCAAACCAAATACCCAAATCCCCAACTCATTCAAAAAGTAGGATATCTAAAAAACAGCATTTTTACTTTTTCAAGAATTCTTTAATTTTGCGCTGAACTTTCTTGACCAATTTAGGATCGTAATCATATAAACTCTCTTGAGTGAAGCGATCCGCTTGGGCGTCCCGAATCACAAACGGAGGATGTTTTAGAGGAAAGGCGATCGGTTCAACAGACATATTGTTGTAGGGACTATTGATATCATCCGTGTGAGTCCCCCCCGTTCCGTGTCCGATATTTGCAGCTAAATTGACATTAGACAAAATATTCAAACCATTTTGAATAAAACTCGCAAATGTCCACTGAAAATCCCAAGTATCAATAGCTTTGTCGTAACACAACTGACAAGTTTTAGTCCAGATTTTTGCAGCATGAGCATCTTCAAATACATCCATCAAAAAATTGCCATCTCGAACCGACGGCCACAGCTTCATATCTATATCGTAGTGTCGCCAAGCACGCCTCCAACTCGCCCAACTCCAGCAATGAGTGTACCGAGAAAAGTAGTAGCTACAATCAGTTCGCTGCTTCCCAAACTGCACGTTTTGACCAGATATCGACATAATTCGTTCGTCGTATCGGTAGCGTTCTAGCAACTCTTCGGCAAAGTAGAAAAATGTACGATCGGGCAAACAATCATCCTCAATAATAATCGCCTCTTCCACCGTATCAAACACCCAATCTAGCCCGCTAGAAACTCGCTGGCGACAGCCCAAATTAGTCTCAGCATAATTCTGCAAAACTTCGCATTCCCAATCCACCTGCTCAATAATCGCGCGAGCCGCAGCGCATTGCCTGTCTTCTCCCGGCTTGTCCGGCCGCGGCCCGTCAGCAACTACTAACAATTTTGACGGCTTGACTTTGCGAATTTCTGCGAATACTCTCTGAGTTTCTTCAGGACGTTTGAAAATAATAAATGCGACGGGGGTTTTTAACGGTAGATCGAACATTTACACAACTCCACTCTGCTAATTGCTGACAACACTTGTGACTTTCGACAATCTCCTTTTTAGGCCAGAAATTTTATTGTCAAATACATCCAAAACAATCTTAGGAATATTGCGTTTTGGTATTCCTACATAACCCGCAACATATTTAGTAAACTGCTCTCCTAGAGGCACATTCCAAAAATCTGATTGGGGATTAGCCACTTGGCTAAACAGTCGCTTAATTCCGTAGCCTTTTTCGGCTGGCAAATGCCACACATCCATTTTGAAATCAGCCTCAGTTGCCGTACAAAGTATCGGCGATGTCCACACTCGATTAAAGTAAGCATTGCCGCTGCTGCGAGCATATCCCAGCTTGTTGTAAATGTAGGTGAGCATCTGCTCTTCTGTATTTAATTTGGTCTTTCCTTCGGCAAATCTTTGCAAGCAAGTTTTCCAGATCGAGTCTACTTCGTCGGACAGTATTTTAATGTGTTTGCCACTTCCTACGATAAATTCTGCACCAAAATACTTGGGAGGCTCATCTACTTTATAGCCTAATTCCTCATAAATATTCTGCATTTCTAGCCTGGTTAAACCGCTGATTTTTTTGTCTTCCGGTTCGTACAAATCGTAGGTTGCCAAACCTTGTTTTTCAATATCGGCAATTATGCGATCGGCGGAGTTTACCCACACGCAGTCAGAGTCTAAAGCGATACAGCGATCGTTTAACTCTGAATTATTTTTCAAATATTGAATAATGTCAAACTTAAAAAACGTACTTCTGAAGGCGGGGTAGTATTCCATTGGTGGCTGATAGGTAAATGGAATCTGGACAACTTTAACTCCGATTTTCTTGAAAAACTCAACGGTGTTAAAGCTTTCAATATTTGGAATGCGATCGGCATTTGTAAATAAGATATGCTGAGCTTCCGGGTTATTTCTAACACTAGAAGCAAAATATACCACCGCACATCGCCAGTAAACTAATTGAAATTTTTCCGAAGAAGATTTAGCATCCGATCCTTGGGGATATTTACTTTCCTGACCTTCTTCATCGCAGCACATTCCAGTAACTATGTAAACAGAACCGCTGTCATTCATGGTGTATATCTCCTGTTATATTTAAAGTTTGGAGTCAATTAAAGCCGTGAAGCGAAGCTATCCCGTTCCCCGAAGGGTAGGGAATCGCCCGTCATGTGAAAATAGAAATCGGAGCGCTTGATAATCATTTCAGAACCAATATGTGCTAAGTTTTTCAAGCTAGTCGCCAGCGGCAGATAGCGATAGCGAAACGAAGACAGTCTGGGGTCTATTTCTTGATATAAAATATCTTGAGCAAAATTGCCCCACCTTTCATCGATCATATCGATCGTCATACCAGCGTGTCCCGAAGGCAGCAACATATTGGAACCGTGAATCCCAATCACCAAGCGACTCTCTGAATAAACTTGACACATTTGCCTCTCAGTTTTTTCATCGAACTTATCCACTCTGAAATCTTCTACCCACTCTGGAAAGCTAGTGTTTTTGCCTAAACCTGCAACTGCAAACTTAGCTTGCGGGAGCAACTTTCGCATTTTCGCAAACAACCTCCGCACTTTCCAATTTTGAATACTTAAAGGAATTTGCAGCAAGTTGAGTTTTCGGAAAATTTTGACAAGCAAATGCCGGCACCACAGCCGATCTTCCCGCCAAACAAAAGTAATTTTGTATTCTTCTTTGTCAAAATCGTGTTTGGGAACCCCTGTAAATTTACTAATATCAAATTGACTGGGGTGAGAATAGGCTTCACTGATGTAAACTTCATCGAAACGTTCTAACTGTTTGTTGACAAAATCGCCAAAACAGGGATAGTAACATTGACCATTTTTCAGAGATATAGGTACTGTCCATACTTCTGCCACTCCTTCGGGAACCATCCACCTCATAAATTTTTGGACAATGACAATCAAACCAAGTTCTGGGTGAGATTCTAAATGCCTCTGTGCGTTGAGCAACTTTAAAAGGCTGTGTCCGTAAAGATAATCAATGCAGTTTAATACGATCGCCCGATCGCAAGATTTGAATATTTCTTGAGAAATTTCCAGGTGTTCGTTTTGAGGATTTTGCAGAGATTTGAGCAAGGGTTTTGCTAAAAATTCTTCCGCATAGTTGTCATCACTAAAAGTTGTTCCTTCAGCTAAGTTAATGCTGTAAGCAGTTTTAGCCGCGTGGCCAATTCTCAACTCGTCAATGATTTCGCCGCCTGCGGGAGACTCAGACACAACACAGATGCGGGAACCTTGCCACAATACTTTGACAGGTTTGAGTAGTTGCCCAGAAGAGGGACAGTGCGATCGGTGTTGCAGCTTGGGTTTAATTTCAATCATTTGATCAATCCTATCAGCCTGGATGCAGCCTTGTATAAATTCAGCGAATTCATAATTAAGTTACCAAAAGGTTTCAGTTCTTTAATCAAAAAATTGACTAAAATAATTATATAGAAATAAGTGATTAAAGTTGCCGCAGTTGCTCCAAAAGCTCCATATTTAGGAATTAGTAGATAGTTCAATACTATATTAAAAAATGATCCAATAAATGTCAAGTAAAGACCGTATCGCAGTTGACCTTCTAAGGCAAAATAGGTATTTCTAGCGATGCCGAAGTTACTGCCAAATTGAGCCCAAACGTAGATTGACAACACCCGGGCTGACTCTGTATATTGAGCGCCGTAGAGAGTTTGGACTATGAAAGGAGCTAGCAGAGAGATTGGTAATGCCACTCCCAACCACAAAAATAACATGGCATCTGAGTAAATCTGAAAGTTTTTTAAGTATTCGCCATAATTTTTTTCTCTTAACTGTGCGAGTTTCGGGAAAATAGAAGAAGCGACGATCACAGGCAAAAAATCACAGATTTCTGATAGTTTGACTGCAACTGCATAATATCCTAACTCAGTTTTACTTATAGAACCGAGCATGATTTGATCGATTTTGGAGTAAATAAAAACCGCCAAGCCCGACAGCACCAGCGGCCAACTTTCGTGAAGCAGTTCTTTGCCTCGCTGCCAACTGACTCGCCACAGCTTTAAATCATTTCCCTTGCTTTGATAGACAATGGCGATCGCCAATCCGGCTAATGCTACCTCTCCCAACCTGATCCAAGCAAAAGCAATCAGTGGTGCTTTGAGTTGAATTAATCCGATTCTGAGTCCTGCAACCAGTAATGATACGCAATTTTTAGCTACAACTGTATATTTAGATTGAACTTGAGATTGAAACCAAAAATTTATTGTTTCAAAGGACTGAAAAATCGTGCCGGCGGCGATAATCCCTACCAGCCAACGAGTTAAGCTGTCATTGGGATTCTGTATTGAAATCACTGTGACAGTGAGCAGTAAAGTGATGATTCCGCCTGCTAATTGTATGGCAAAAGCAGTCCCTAGAGTCTCTTCTTTGCAGTCGGGATTGCGAGCAATGTCTCGCACTACCAGAGTACCCAATCCCATTGTTGCCACCGAGGAAAACAGCGAAACAAAGGCGATCGCATAATTGATTAAGCCAAATTGTTCCGGGCCCAGATATCGTGCTACCCACACTCCCACCAGCAAACCCAGAGCCATCTGCAAAATTTGGTCTGTCAACAGCCAAGCCAGGTTGCCGAGTACCTGGCGGAGGCCGGGGCCGAGCTTTTGACTGACCGCATTTAGCTTATCTAACATCAGAAAGTTTTCAGTCCTTGTCAGAAATAAATATACTTTTCGAACGCTGGGGAATTAATCAAAAACCAGGCTCATTAATTTAGTATATCATAGTCCGAGCAATTTTTAACTTCTGCAAGTTAATCATGATTCAATCTGGATGCAGAGCGCGGCACCAAATCGCCTCCGTAAATGCGGCGGTTGCTGGATGGAGATTTGCTACTATCGATACTGAGTCTAACTGTTATTAACACGTAGGCAAGCCACACATCCCCAATATCACCTATAGAACCTTCAGTTAGGTTGTTCAAAATAATAAAAACTAAGTAAATAATCGGTATCCCCGCTTCAGATAGCGGGCTGCGGCTCAGTTGGCGGACGGCAAAAATCAGATTTGTAAACACAGAAATTAAGATTAGGGCCAGTCCTGGATAGCCGAAAGAGAGTAAGACTGCTATAGAGCCATTATGAGCAGTTTTAGGTTGAAATCCACTCGTAGTATATATATAATAAGCTGGGGTTTCCTTGCCTATTAATTGTTGTTGAAAAAATCCATCAAATCCATAGCCAAACCAAGGGCGCTGGTTGGCTGCCGCAATTAATTGCGGCCAGAACTCCGTGCGTCCTGTCAAAGTCAAATCTTTTCCTAAACCTCCAACAACAATGGATTCCAAATTATCCATTATAAAAACGCTACCTATGATACCGAAAACCGTAAATCCGACAAGAGAAGTAAATGCCCATTGAAATTTTAACTTGCTCAAAAAGCTTAAAGATGATACTACAACTATGAGCATCAAACTATTAACTAGAGAACCCCCAGAGCTAGTAGTTCTAACCAAATAAAAGGAGAAAAACATGAATGCCAGAGCTATCCAGCGTTCTTTCTGAGTTTTAGCACCTTGGGAATAGTGCAGGTACCAAAGTGCTGTACTTACTACCATCATGCTGCCCAGAGAATTTTTGTGACTGGTAATTCCTGACAATTCCCGTGTCACATTCGGGTAGCGCAAAAAACTAACTATACCGACGGAGGTATAGCCCCATCGCACTAAGGCTGATAGTTCGTGCCACTCATATCGCGCACCTATATAAAAAGCCACAATAGTAAAACCTGTAAATGCCATCCCTGCTTTCAGCGTAATATCAGGAACTAGCGACCAAAGTGTCGATGTTATTGGTAGCCAACAATATAGCGAAAACCCCGGATTTCTCAGTACCACACATAACAATCCTTCGACAAGTTTGTGTTTACAAAAGTCAATAAACTTTCCACATAAAATAAAGATAATCCACGGATAAAATACATAAGGAAGCTGCTTAATTGCCCCACCCTCAGGGTCAGTGATATTGATAAAGTGCATATAATTAAAAGGAGGTACATTAACATGAGTAGACATGAAAATGTACAGAACGGCAAACCACTTTTCTAAAGTAATACCAATTTGTTTTTTGCTGGCAATCTGAAATATCAACAGAGTGATCGCCAAGCCACTGACACCCAATATCATCAGCAACAAATTATTGCTGAGAATTAGTTCCTTAATCATTCTCGCCATAAATATCTACCCTCTCTGAGAAAAATATCAATTTAGCAGCGGGCTAATTCCACCAAAATAACAATAAACGGAGGCATTTGTCGCCGGCGATCTTTCTATATAAGCTGCTGCCGATCTAAATTGTTGGTTGGTTGCGTAGAAGCAGAGGGGTTGGGGAATACCGAGTTTTTTTATTCTGCCTTCTAGATAAGTGCCGGGAGGGGGAGGGGCAGAAAATTGGATGATTTTTTTCTTTGTATCTGCGATCGACATTGCTTTTCAACGATCGGCGATTAAACTGGTGAATGATCCTGAAATAAAATAAGTAGTCTGTGGCTAACACTGATTTTTCCAAACAAGTAAACCCGCCAGTCTTGAGTTTGACCTTGTGGACGATCGCCTGCGCGAGTATTTCCCTCGGGTTCCCGCTTGGTGCAACAGCGCAACTACCATTGCGTCCTGGCGCAGTTACAACACCTGTCGGCCTTAGAAGATCGCCCCAAAGCTACAAACTCGGGGGTGGCGATCGCATCCAAGTAGAAATACTCGAAGTACCAGAGCTCACCCGTGGCTACGAAGTCCTCTCAGACGGTTCCGTCAACCTCCCGCTGATCGGTCTGATCTCGATCCGCGGCCGTACCTTAGCGGAAGCCACCACCATCATCCGCAACGCCTACCGCCGCATCCTCAAAGATCCGATAGTTACAGTCAGCCTCGTCGCCGCCCGCCCCCTCAACGTCGGCGTCATCGGAGAAGTCACCAGGCCCGGAAACTTCACGATCGCCCTCACTCCAGGCCCGGGGGTCGCGCCTAGCGTGCAGTACCCAACCGTCACCCAAGCCCTCAGACTCGCAGAAGGCGTCACTGGCGTCGCCGACATCCGCAACATCCGCGTCCGCCGTCCCCAACCCGACGGCCCCGACCAAGTGCTCAACGTCAACCTGTGGAAATTCTTGCAAGAAGGAGACATCTCTCAAGATATCATTTTGCAAGACAGAGACACGATTGTGATCCCTACCGTCGCGAACTTCAACCAAGCAGAGGCGCGCCAATTTGCGATCGCCAACTTTTCGCCGCCGCCCGAAAAACCTCGATCGATCTCCATCGTCGGCCAAGTCACCCGCCCCGGCGCTTACGTAGTCATCGGCGGCAACACCAACAGCGACCTCAGCCGAGAAGGATTTCCCACCGTCATCCGCGCCATTCAGCTTGCCGGCGGAATTACCACCGAAGCCGACATCCGCCAAATCCAAGTACGCCGCGTCACCAGAAGAGGCGAACAAATCATTCCAGTCAACCTGTGGCAATTCCTAGAGTCCGGCGACGGCGCCCAAGATACCATCCTGCAACAGGGAGACACGATCGTCGTTCCCAAAGCAACTATCGTCAACCCCGCAGAAGCTGGCGTGCTGGCTAGCACTAACTTTGCTCCCTCCGGAATTAACGTTTATGTAGTAGGAGAAGTCAGGACATCTCTCGATCCGTTGAGGCTGCCACCTAATGCCACCCTCAATCAAGCTTTAGTTTCCAGAGGATTTTTTGGCTACGAGAATACCAGAGCTAGAAGGAATAAAATTGAGCTAGTCCGGCTCAATCAGGACGGTACTGCTACTAAACGGACGATCGAAGTCGATTTAACTCAAGGCATTAACGAAGAAGTCAATCCTCAACTTCGCAACAACGACATGATTATCGTATCCCGCAGCGGTCTCGTCAACTTCATAGACCGCATGAACGCTGTAGTCGGGCCTGTCGGGCCAGCTACCGGAGTGTTAAATTTTATAAACGTTCTCCGAAGTTTATTCAGGTAAGAACGTTGCTGGTGAGGTGGATAATTCGTGCCAAAGGCTAGAATAAATTAAACAATAGAATTTCTGGCGTCGCGGCGTGGCAGCTTCAAAAATATCAACATCACAAATATAAACCTCAAAAATACCCAGGCTGAATATGGATAGCAGACAAGATTACCAACCCTTCACACCCAAATCTAATGGCAAACTGCCCGACTTCTCGGCTCAGAACTACAGAGATAGGTTCGTCGAGGAGACAGAGGAAGAAAAGCTAGACTTGTCCTGGCTGTTAGGAGTCCTGCGCCGCCGTATCCTGGTGATGGCAGCAGCCACAATTGCTTTGAGCGCCCTTGCAGGAACTGCGATCGTCACCGCTTCTAAACGGATAACGCTGGAGTATGAAGGCTCATTTTCCCTGTTAGTAGAACCAGCCACCGCTGAAGGTTTGCTATCCAAACAATTAGACAATACCGTCGCTGCCGACTTAGCAAAAATTAATATAGAAGGAATTAGTTTAGTAGACTACGAAACCCAAATTAGGATTTTGCGTAGCCCCAAAATGATGCAGCCAGTGCTTCAAGATTTGCGAGCTTGGAATCCCAACCTAACCTACAGCGAGCTGATGACAAAACTGTCCATCAGCCGCGTCAGCTACGGAAGAGATGGCAAACAGCAAGGGACAAAAATTTTAGAAGTTCGCTACAAAGATTCAGACCCAAATAAAATTTACGGCGTATTGGATAAGGTTTCTAAAGCTTATCTAGAATATAGCTTGCAGCAGCGGCTGACGGGCATCAATCAAGGCATTAAATTTATAGATATGGAGATGCCCAAGCTCCGAGAAAGAGTCGAAGTTCTGCAACTGCAAGTCCAAAGACTGCGGCAGAATAGCAACTTGTTCGATCCGCAGCTAGAGGGAAAATCTCTGTCAGAACAAGTTCAAAGCATTCGGGGACAGCAAGTAGGACTCCAGGTGCAGTTAAAAGGGATGCGAAATCTCTACCAAAGCTATCAAAATTTACTGGATCAAAATAACCCCATTGGCGTATTGATGACCCAAGGACAAGCTTACGGCGGACTGTTATCTCAAATCCAGAAAATAGACTCAGAATTGTCGCTGAAATTAGCTCAGTATAGAGATGACAGTTTGCCTGTTTTAGCACTGCGAAAAAGTCGGGAAGAACTGGTTTTGACAGCGACTCAACAAGCAAAAGAAGTGGTGATGGGAAATTTGGCCAGCCAAATCAAAGAAATTGAGGCGCGCGATCGCGAAATGACTGCTTTGCAAAAGGCTCTCTACCAAAAAATTAGAAATTTTTCAGTGACAACGAGACAATACGACAATTTAGTACGGGAACAACAAGTTGTTACTAAGAGTTTGTCGGACTTTTTGGCAAAACGGGAAGCCTTGCGGATTGATGCAGCTCAGCAGCAAATACCCTGGGTGCTAATCAATCCTCCGGAAATTCCGCTAGACAAATTCAACAGGCCGATCCCCGCTACAATCAAACAAACCAAAAAACAGTTAGCGTTGGCAGTAATTTTAAGCGGTCTGCTGGGTATAGCAGTCGGCTTGCTCGTAGAGGTGCTAAATACTGTTTTCCACACTCCTGAAGCACTGAGAATAGCCACAAAATTGCCGGTGATCGGGGTGATTCCGTTTAGCAAAAAAGTCAAGCGCCGACCGCCCGCGAGACCGAGGAAACTAACTTCGGCTCGCTCGCCGTCGAAGTCGCAAGTGCAAGTTCTCGAACCCATCGACGCTGAACCTAATCCTCCCACGCTCATCGGGGGACAAAGTATTTTCAGGGAGTTGGACTATCAATTTTTAGAAGCATTTCGATCGCTCTACACGAACATTCACTTGCTCAGTGCAGGTACGGCAATTCGATCGCTCTTAGTGAGCTCCGCCGTGGCTGGAGACGGCAAATCTACAGTAGCTTTGCACCTGGCCGCGATCGCAGCAGCAGTCGGACAGCGAGTATTGTTAGTAGATGCAGATTTGCGCTGCCCGCAACTGCATACTAAGCTAGGACTGCCGAACGTGCGCGGGCTCGCCGATGCCATTTCCACAGATCTCAGCCTCAACGACGCGATTCAGCGAGCCCTGAATCAAGACAATTTGTTCGTACTCACCGCAGGACAAATTCCCCCGGATCCGATCAAGCTGCTTTCTTCCAAAAAAATGCAGTATCTGATGGAGCAGTTTCAAGCATTTTTTGACTTAGTGATTTATGACACCCCACCGCTAGCCGGCTTGGCAGACGCCCACTTGATCGCAGCTCACACCGACGCTACGATTATGGTCGTGCAAATTGCCAAAACAGACCGAGCGCAAGTTCGCAAAGTTTTAGAAGAATTAAAAATTTCTGGAGCTTCGGTTTTGGGAATCGTGGCTAACGGCTGCAAAAACGATCCTAACAGCTACCGGCAGCGCTCGGTCGGCTTAGACACCCTCTACGACCAGAAACTATCGGCTTTAGGTACAAAAAATCAAAATTAGACAAATTTAGATCCAAGCGGCGCCGTGCCGCTCTCCTCGACCCGAAACGCACAACCAAGCTGCACCGTATTTTTTTGACAAACGTACCATTTGAGAAAGAAAATGATAGACTAACGGACATAGCCTCCTGTGTCAACCGAAATTACGCGGATATTTGGTTCGCGGTAATTCTTTAAAAAATGATTGGGAAATCAGCAAAAGTGGGTAAACTACATCTAGCAGAGCGCAATCTCAATCAGGAAAAGACACCTTTGAAGGTGAACGTTAATGCAAACGTTAATGTGAACGTTTCAACCCAGAAACTTGGTAGGGATTATTCTATGAGTACAGTTATGGTTGTTGACGATAGCGTCACTCTGCGGGAGATGATCGCCGACTTGCTCAAAGGTAGGGGGCTCAACGTCACGGTAGCCAGTGATGGCGTAGAAGCTCTAGAGCAAATCAAAGCCAACCGCCCGGATTTAGTCGTTCTGGATATCGTGATGCCCCGGATGAACGGCTACGAAGTCTGTCGCCGGCTCAAGAGCGACCCCAAAACTCAGAATTTGCCGGTGGTAATGTGTTCGAGCAAAAGCGAAGAGTTCGATCGCTACTGGGGAATGAAACAAGGAGCCGACGCTTACATCGCCAAGCCATTTCACCCTCAGGAATTGGTGGGTACGATTAAGCAACTGCTGCGCGGTTGAAGTAGAGGAAGAGGGACAGAAAAAATGTCTTGAAAGCTTCTAATTTCTGCTCCCGCAGCCTCTCTAAACTACTCGGTTGACAATAGTCCAAACATCCCCGTCCGATCGCACGTAGGGCACAGAAATACTCTTAAAACCAGTGATAAAAGGCTTGTAATAAACCTGCCAGTAGCTGGGGCTAATTTGGTCGGCAATGGCTTTAAGTTCCTTCACTTCTGCCGCCAATTGAGCCGCCAGTTCGTTAATCCGTTCCGCGTGTCCGCGAGCGAGCTCTCTTCCCTCTTCAACTTGCTCCTCCATCGGGCTCCTTCTTTGCAAGTTTACTGATAGCTGCTGTTTCTGATTCAGTTGAGCTGACAGAGCTGCGATCGCATCATCTATTCCCTTGACTTCTGCCGACACTTGTGCTGTTTCCCTCGCGTGACGGCGGTAAGCATCGGCAATGGCTTGGGGCGAATCACCGACGGGGGCGGCAGCGCCAATGCTGAGCTGCTGGCGTTCGCGGCGCAAGGCCTCAATTTGAGAGCAAATTGCCTCTATGTCTGTCTGAAGTTTGTCCACTTAATTACCGCGTGGTTTTTGGATATCTTAGCATATTAACACAAATTAATCAGTCGATATTATAGGTTTGTAGTCAGGACTTTAGTCCTCTTATTTTGATGCGGACTAAAGTCCTCACTACCAACCAATTTTATTGAGGTTTGTAGTCAGGACTTTAGTCCT
>NZ_JAEQCI010000021.1:69000-79128 GCF_020738565.1 Microcoleus sp. PH2017_12_PCY_D_A
CAACCAATTTTATTGAGGTTTGTAGTCAGGACTTTAGTCCTCTTATTTTGATGCGGACTAAAGTCCTCACTACCAACCAATTTTATTGAGGTTTGTAGTGAGGACTTTAGTCCTCATTATTTGAGGACTAAAGTCCTCACTACAAACACAATTACCAATTTTTAATTGGTGAGCGCTTGCTCTCTCAAACTAACTACAGCCTCTACCAAGACATCGGGCTGCACGGGTTTAGCCAGATGCCGATCGAAACTAGCAATCATCGCCCGATCGCGGTCTTCATCCCTAGCATAGGCCGTCAGGGCGATCGCCCGAAAATTCCTGCCGCTTTGAGTTGCTAAAGAGCGCAGCCGCAACAGCAGCGAATAGCCGTCTTCCTCAGGCATTCCGATATCGCTGACCAAAACATCCGGCACAAACTCAGCAGCAGCCTCAAACGCCTCAGCAGCGCACGATGCAGCCCTGACAGCCGCCCCGGAATCAGTCAAGACAAACATCATAAATTCCCGCGAATCCACCTCGTCATCAACCACCAAAACCTTAACTCCCTGTAAATTACCACCGCCAGCCAATACCTGCGCTTCCTCGCAGGCGATCGAATTTACCTGAATCGAAGGGAGGCGGAAAGTAAAAGTCGATCCCAGATCCAGTCCCGCACTGCTCGCCCAAACCCTGCCGCCGTGGAGCTCCACCAACTGCCGGACGATCGCCAGCCCCAGCCCCAAACCGCTATAATTGCGAGTAATCGTAGCATCCGCTTGCCGGAAAGACTCAAACACGTAGGGCAAAAAATTCGCAGCAATCCCAATTCCCGTGTCGGAAACAGCCAGCTCAACCTCCTCTTCAAGTCGCTGCAACCGGATGGAGACTCGCCCGCCCCGCGGCGTAAACTTAATCGCATTCGTCAGCAAATTCCAAATTACCTGCTGCAAGCGGCCCGGGTCTCCCGATACCAAAAATCTCGGATTTAACACAGATTCAGGATTGCCAGAAACCTCTCCTGGTTCGCAAAATTCAGCAGTCTCCAAGCCCAAATCTACAATTGCAAACTGCACGTCGATCGACTTAGCATCGGCCGCCAAACCCACCGTATTCACCGCTCCCTCCACCATCGAAATCAAATTTACAGGACAAGGATTCAAAGTCAACTTGCCGCGAATAATTCTCGAAATATCCAGCAAATCCTCAATCAATTGAGTTTGCAATTTAGCATTGCGCTCAATAGTGGACAAAGCCCGCGCAGTCACAGCCGGACTGAAACTGCGGTTTCGCAGCAGTTGCGCCCAGCCCAAAATCGCGTTTAAGGGCGATCGCAGCTCGTGAGAAAGAGTTGCTAAAAACTCATCTTTCATGCGATTTGCCTGCTGAGATTCCTCGTAAAGCCGCGCGTTTTCGATGCTCGCCGAAACTGCTTGAGCCAACTGCATTAAAATACTTTCATCATCTTCCCCAAACTCCCCCTCGTACTTGTCCGACAACTGAATCAATCCCAGATTTCTGCCGTCGCGAGCCGTCAGCGGTACCGCCAGCCAGCCCCGCATCGGCGGGTGCTTCCCCGCCGCCTTGCCGAACCCCCGCCAGCCCGGGTGAGCCTCTAACTCGCTTTGAGTCATCCGCATCGCCTGCTGCTGCTGGCAAACTTCCCGGTAAATGCCCGTACCGTCTGGCTCTTGGCAGTAATCTTGCCACCGGGCGTATTTTTCTGACATCGAAAACTTGCTAATTCCGGCATCCCAGTGAGCTGAAGGGGTGAGGTTGACGGCTGCTTGGTGGACTTCCAGAATGGAGCGGGCGCTATCTGCTGCTAACTGAACGATGTCTGCTACCGAAAGCATGGAGTGGAGCGCAACTGAGGCGGAGGTTAACTTTTGCAGGCGGTGCAAATACGATCGCTCGCGCGCCAAAGCCTGGGAGCGGTCGTATTCTAACTGTTTGCGAGCCGTAATGTCGATCGCCACGCCGAACAGTCGCAGCGGTTTACCGGATGCGTCAAAAACCACCCGCCCTTTGTCGTGAAGCCAAATCACCGAACCGTCGGGTCGGATGTGGCGGTGTTCCGACTCGTAAACTCCCGGGCCGCTGAGTGCGGCATCCACATCTGCCAAAAAGCTGTCGCGGTCATCTGGATGCACCGCATTCTTTTTTTCCTCAAAAGTACCAACGGTGCTGGAGTGGCCCAAACCAATCTGTGTGGCGGCATTGCACGAGCGGCGGACTTCCCCGGAAGCCATATCCCAGGTAAAAGCGACGGTGTTAGCTGATTCTAGAGCAAAGCGCAAGTTTTCCTCGCTCTCTTGTATTCTGGCTTCGGATAATTTGCGATCGGTAATATCCCAAACCACGCCGATCGATCGCACCGACTTACCCGTACCGTCATTAAAAAACTTGCCCCTACCCGCGATCCAGTGCAAGCTGCCGTCGGGCCAAATAACTCTAAATTCGTGCTGGTATTCTATTTTATTTTCTAAAGCAAAGGCGATCGCGCGAGCAATAGCATCGCGATCGTCCGGATGAACGCAGGCAAAAAACGCTTCGTAAGTTCCCGAAAAACTGCCTTTTTCCAACCCGAATAACTGTTCGTGTCCCTCCGACCAAATTACCTCGCCGGTTAATATATTCCAATCCCAAGTTCCCATTTTCGAGGCTTCGATCGCCACTCTCAGCCGTTCCTCAGAAATTGCCAACTCTGCCGACGTTTTCGCGTAGTTTTGGCGCAACTGCTGTTTTTCCAAGCTTTCCGCCACGGCCGCCGCCAGCCGCTTGAACTGTCGCCCCTTGAACACGTAATCGCTCAAACCCGCTTTCATCGCTTCGACTGCCACTTGTTCGCTGCCGCTGTCCGTACACATAATTACCGGACAATTCGGGTAGCGGCTTTGAACTTGTTGGAAAATAGTTAATCCGTCGCTCCAGCGCAGTTGGTAATCGGTAATTACCAAATCAAAACCCCCGGCTGCGAGGATTTCTTCGAGAGTTTGGGCATCAATAGCCGACTTTATTTCTAAATCGCCAAAAGTTTTCCTCAGTTCTCTATCGATCATCAGGCGATCGTTCGGGTTGTCCTCGATTAATAGAATAGACAGCATGGTTTTTTGGCTTTTTGTATTGGCACAAACATTTTTGATTCTAAGAATATGTTATTGAGGAATCCCCTTATTTCAATATTTAGTGATAATTCACTCTCCTCGGAAATTTTTAATTTATTTGCTTGCATTTTATTATATCTCACAGATTACGATCTCGATCCTTTTTCGCCACTATTTGCTAACAAATACATGAACTAAGGTGTTCTCTCGAACCTTGTGGGTATTATATTAATCAATGCCTTGCCTAAAAATCCCAGGCTTACCATTTTCGAGGTTGATTACTCTCCCGTCAATCTTGGATTCATCGGACAGGAACAGATGATACAGGACTCGCCACCTCAAGACCAACTTCTACCAGTTTTGATTTTATTATATTTGAGATTAAAGAATTGGGAATGACTGATGACCACCCAAAAATGGATACCAGCCCACGACGGCAGAAGTGGAGATTACAAAATCTTAGACCAAAGTTCAAACTCCCAGATTCACGGCGCTGCAAGTAAATCTCAAACTGGTACAGCAACCGTCGAAGTATCTCAAATCGTTTGACACAGGAGCAAGCAAGGGCGACCGCGCTCGCGACTTGTCCTGTAGCTAGTAATTACTCTCGTTACCAGGAAGAGCTTGGTAATGGGGAAACAAGCAATAAAAAGCGGGAAACCGCCACTAAAAACAAGAAAATTATATTGGTTCCGGCAGTTCGGTATGGTTGAGCCAATACTCGCCAAAACTCTGCATCAGTTCCGATAAAGAAGCAAACCCGACAGGTTTAACCAAATAAGAATTTACCCCTAAATCGTAAGCTCGATCGACATCAAGTGTTTGCCTAGAAGAAGTAAGAACAACCACCGGCAAGCGTTTTAATTGAGGCTGCTGCTTGAGCCAACCCAGAACCTCGTGGCCCGATCGCCTGGGCAACTTCAAATCTAGTAAAATTATCGCAGGCAAAGGATAGCGATCGCGATCGCTGTATTCTCCGTCACCATTTAAATAAAAAACCGCTGCATCTCCATCTCGGACAATTTGCAGCGAAATATTAGTAAAAGTCCGATCGCGAAAAGCCCGCTGCATCAACAAAATATCAACAGGATTATCTTCCACCAGCAAAATCGTCTGCGTTAGCCTCATCCTTTCCTCAGTTCGATCCAAAAACGACTCCCTTGTCCTAATTGAGATTCAACCCCAACTCGACCGCCCATGCGATCGGCTCCTTTTTGTACAATAGCTAATCCTATACCAGTTCCGGGGTAAGACTCGATCCCGTGCAGCCGTTCAAAGACGCGAAAAATCCGTTTTTGATGTTCGGGAGCAATACCGATGCCGTTGTCTTCTACCCAAAGACGGACTGTGCGGACAGTCAATTGGCCGCTGGCAATCAGTAACTGCGAATTCTCCCACTGTCCCACTGTCGCCCTTTCCCATTCTCCCGCTGTCTGTCTGTCTGTCTCTGCCTCAAGAGGAATCTCAATTTCCTGGGCCCATATCTGCACTTGCGGCGGTGCGCCATCCACAAATTTTATAGCATTGGCGAGCAGATTTGCGATTGCTTGAACTAAAGTAACGCGGTGGGCAATTACCGCAATGGCGGGCGAGCGCACGCTGATTTGAGCGCCGCTGGATTTAGCATCGGCTTGTACCATCGCAATTGCCTCGGCGACAGCCGATTCTAAGTCTAGAACTTGCAGCGATAAATCAGTGCGGCTCAGGCGGCTGTATGCTAGCAAATCTTGGATCAAATCTTCTAATTGTTGCCCAGAATTAACAATTTGCTGGGCGTATTCTTGACCGAGTTCGTCGAGGAGTTCGCGGTAATCTTCTAACAAAGCTTCAGCCAATCCCTGCATTCCCCGCAGGGGCGCGCGCAAATCGTGGGCGACGGTATAGGTGAAAGCTTCTAATTCTTCGTTAGCTGCTTGAAGTTGGTTGGTGCCCAGTTCCACCCGCCGTTCTAACGTAATGTTGAGCATCCGAATTTCCGATTCTGCTTGTTTGCGCGCAGTGATGTCAATGGCGGTACTAATTACTAAACTTCTGCCGTCGGAAAGCTTGCCTAAAGGTGCGGAATAAAAGTCCCAAATTCGTTGTTCGCCGCTGGCTGTGGTAATTATATATTCGCCTTCAGAAACGCGCGCGTTTAATTGGTGCAGCCGATCGATATCTTGTTGCACTAGCGATTTGCGGTTGCCGTAAGCTTTTTCTGTCCAATCTTCAATTGTGGGAATTTCTGAGTATTCATAGCCTGAGAGTTCTGTCCAAGCCGAGTTAATTTGCAAAACTTCTTTGTTTTCAGCGTGCAGCATAATTGGCAGCGGGGCGTCGAGAATGGCGCGGCGGAAACGTTCTTCGGTTACTGCTAGGGAGTGGCGATCGTGTTCTAGCTGTTCTAAAAGTTGATTTTGCTTGATTTCGGCATTGTCGCGCAAAGTTCGATCGCGCTTTACCAAATAGAAAACCAACACCAGTAACAGCCAATCTACTACAGCAGCAACGGTAAAAGTAACGATTGTCAAATGGGCGCTGGATTGAGATTCTCGGGCGCGCTGCTGCAATAGCAGATTTTCTTCGTCAGTCATGACTGCTACCTGCTGTCGAATCCCGTCCATGATTTGCTTTCCGCGATCGGTTTTTACTTGTCCCAGGGCTGCTGCTAAGTTTTTTTGGCGCCGCAGATCGATCGTTTCTTGAAGTTCGGCTAATTTAGAGTCGATCGCAATTTTCAAGTCGCGAATGCGCTGTTGCTGGCGGTTGTTATCGGCGGTTAGCTGCTGCAATCCGCCTATTTGTGCCTTGACGCGGGCGATCGCGCTTTGATAAGGTTCTAAATACCCTTGTTCTCCCGTCAGCAAATAACCGCGCTGTCCGGTTTCAGCATCTTTTAAGGTAGAAAGCGTCGCTTCGAGTTCAATTAAAACTCCGTGAGTGTGGCTCACCGAGCGCTCGTTTTCCACTAACTTGAGAGTATTGCGGTAGGAAGTTGCCGCATTAAAAATTAGCAGTCCCAAGGCGATGCCGATGCCTGCGGTGATTTGGCGAGTCAGCGATTTGTTCATGAAATAGTCGGCGCGCGAGTCCCGCTTTTTTTTGTTTTAGCTCGCTGCGGGCGATGAATTTTTTGCTCGGGCAGACACGGCGGCCAAAGCAGATAAATTTAAGGCTCAAATTTGCGATCGTCTTGTTTCTAGTTTAGTCTTGCTGCTACACAAATACTAGACAAGTCTAGACATTTGCTTCTTACTTCGTCGGGAGCATGGGAGCGGTTATCCCTCCGTAAGCTTTCACGGTTTAGCCAACCGTGATAAATTGATGGCTGCGTTTAAATCCCTGTCCATCGAATGACCGCAACTTCCACAGTTATAAACCCTTTCTTTGAGTGGCATATCTTGAATATGCCCGCAACTCGAACAGGTTTTGCTCGACGGGAACCAGCGGTCAGCAACGACAATTTCACAGCCAAACTTTTTCGCTTTGTATTCTAGCTGGCGTTTAAATTCATGAAATCCGCAATCAGCTATTACCTGTGCTAGCTTGTGATTCTTTAGCATCCCTCCAATATTCAAGTCTTCTACTACTATCGTTGCGTGGTTTTGGCATAAGTAAGTAGTGACTTGATGTAGAGTATTCTTTCTGAGGTTTGCTATTTTTGCATGGTGTTTTGCCAGTTGGATTTTGGCTTTGTATCTATTGCTGGAACCTTTCACCTTTCTAGCAAGAACTCTTGATAATCTCTTCAGCTTTAGAAAATGCGCTTTGTAGTGCTTTGGGTTCGGGAATACTACGCCAGTTGAAAGTGTAGCCAACTCTTTTACTCCCAAATCAACTCCTACAATTTCATGAGTTTTGACTGTGGGTTCATGATTCTGTTCGTAAGCAAATGCGATAAACCAACTGTCGGCAGTGCGTGAAATGGTGATTGACTTGCAAGTTGTGTGAGGTAGTCCTTCGTGGGTTTTTACCCAGCCGATTGTCGGCAACTTTATAGACGTACCACCCACAGGGATAGGCTTACCGCCCGCGTCAATAGTGAAAGAGTCGTGATGCCCCTTCTTTTTGAATCTGGGAAATCCACCTTTTTTTGAGAAAAATTTAGAGAACGAATCCCCAAGATTGTCAAAGGCGTATTGAGTTATTTTCTGGCAGATTCCCGTCTCTTTGATCCATGTAAATTCAGGTTTTACATGATTGTTGAAGAATTTCTTGAGTAGGTATTTATTGGGCTTTAATCCATCTTGATAAAGGCTATTCCAAGTAGCTAGTCCCCAATTATAAGTAAACCTCGCTATGCCAGCGTGTTTGCTCATAACCGTTGCCTGGTTCTTGTTTAGCTTTAACTTTGTCTTGATGGACAGAAGCATTGTTTGGCCTCAACACTCGATTTATTTGTTTAATCTTGCCACATCTTGTAGGGGTTTGTCAACAGCATTTTTTAGTTTTATTTGATTTCCTTGGAGTAATTTTGCAGGCCGTATAATCGACAGGAAAAACAGTGAATTATTTCAAGTATTCTAGCAATTCATGTTGAGGAGACGGCGAGTCTTTTTACTGACAATCCAAGCTTTTTTGCGAATTCATGTGGTTTAAACAAAATGGTATACCGTAGATTTGTCCACAAGTGTACCACTCTGTCTATTTATTTGCTACCTAGGTACTAGCTCCTCCTCGCATCCTCCTTAAGTAAGAGAGGACAAACATACAATCTCTCGTTCTCTCGCCAAGCTTAATTCGTCATTTTCTGTGGCATCGCTTTTGCTACTTTGACAATTTCAAATGGCGGCGCAAAAAAAGGAGTTTTTACCTATTGATTTCGGTTGATTTATGGGGTATATTTTAGATAATGGAAGTGGTGACTTCAATTTAAAAATTTTCACTATTCCCATTATTAAATAATACCTTGTCAAGCAGCCCGCGTCAAGCTTTTTACCCCAAAAAAAAGGCGATTTTTTCATTATTTGTGAAAAAAATAAGTTTGGGACGCAGGGGAGAAATTGCGAGGGAAACTAACCGCAGATAAACGCAGATTAACACAGATAATTTTCAGCATCGAGATGGAATGAAGAGCAATTGGAGTCTACAGTCTGTTTGCGAGGGAGACGATCGCACTGCACGCCGAAAAAGATGATTCCGAGTGCAGTGGCGAAGCAGAGAATTAGGGAATAACAGCGGCTTTCATCGCCAAAATGCGATCGATCGCATCCTCAACAACCTTATCAGGAGTCGAAGCACCCGAAGTCACACCGACGACAATATTACCTTCAGGGAGCCAATTTTCAGTTACGACCAAATCCCGGCCCAAAGGCTTGTGTTCGATGCGATTTCCCGGTAAAATGCGCTCCGCAGAATCAATGTGATAAGAAGGAAGAGTTTTGTCGATCGCAATTTCCTGCAAGTGGGTAGTATTAGAAGAATTAAAACCGCCAATCACCAACATCAAATCCAACTTTTCCTCAACCAAACTCAACATAGCATCTTGCCGTTCCTGAGTCGCATCGCAGATAGTATTAAAACTGAGGAAATGCTCGTTAAGATTGGAAGGCCCAAACTTCCGCATCATCGTCTTTTCAAACAACTTGCCAATATTCTCAGTTTCAGTTTTGAGCATAGTAGTTTGGTTCGCAATTCCGACACTTACCAAATCCACATCTGGGTCAAAACCAGCAGAACAAGCCTTGCTAAACTTAGCAAGAAACTCAGCACGATCGCCTCCGTGCAAGATATAATTGCTGACATATTCAGCTTCCTGCAAATTCAGCACAATCAAATACTTATCAGCAAAAGAACTGGTAGCAACAGTTTCCTCGTGCTTGTACTGACCGTGAATAATCGAAGTATAATCCCTTTTCTTGTGTTTTTCAACAGTATTCCAAACCTTAGAAACCCAAGGACAAGTAGTATCAACAATCTTGCAACCCCTATCGTTCAGCAACTGCATTTCTTGCACGCTCGCCCCAAAAGCAGGTAAGATTACCACATCGCCACTATCCACCACAGAAAAATCTTTCTGCCCCTTTTCCACAGCAATAAAACCAACTTCCATATCGCGCAAATGCTGGTTCACAGAAGGATTGTGAATAATCTCATTAGTAATCCAAATCCGTTCTGAGGGGAAGTGCTGGCGAGTCTCGTAAGCAATAGCCACAGCGCGTTCCACCCCCCAGCAAAAGCCAAAAGCTTCAGCCAGCCGGATCGTGACTGCACCGCGCTGCAGCCTGTAATTGTTGTCGCGAATTTGCTGGATCAGGCTGCTTTGATAAGCCGTCTGCATCACCTCAGCTACCTCAGCTTCGTGTCCGAAACCCTTGCGGTGGTAGTTTTCGGACTGTTGGAGCGATCGTTTAAAAGCTTTAGTATCCATGGGGTACCGAATTCAAATCTAGGTTAATTACCTTTGATTTTAGAAGGCCTGGGTGCGATCGGGATTATTTCATTCAGTTGGGAACAGCGGTTAAGGTGTTTGTATTGTCAATGAGAGGGAAGAAGGAATGAACCGCGAAGACGCAAAGGACACGAAGGAAGAAGAAAGAAGAATGAGACAGTTGGGCGAACAGGTGGAACAGTTGGCTTATAGAACGATTGGCGCTGCTATTGAAGTGCATCGGCTTTTGGGCCCAGGATTTTTAGAATCGGTGTATCAAGAATCCTTGGAAGTTGAATTTGGTCTGCGGGGGATACCTTGTCACCCGAAAAAGCCAGTAGCAATGACCTACAAAGGCCATCGAGTCGAGGAAGGTCAATTAGACTTTCTGGTTGGCGATATCCTAATTGTTGAACTAAAAGCCGTCGAAAAGTTAGCTCCCATCAACGAAGCCCAAGTTATCTCGTATCTCAAAATGACCAAAAACACCCTAGGCCTGCTCATCAACTTCAACGTTCCCATCCTCAAAGAAGGCATCAAACGAATAATTCTGTCATCTTAACCCTTCTTCCACTTCTTCCTTCGCGCTCTTAGCGTCTTCGCGGTTCGTAAAAAAAACTTAAAACAAGCGCCAGAAAAATCCTCACCGCAGTCCGAGCTAAGAAGGAATTAACCGCGAAGACGCGAAGGACACGA
>NZ_JAEQCI010000128.1:0-15049 GCF_020738565.1 Microcoleus sp. PH2017_12_PCY_D_A
AAAAAAGCCTCAAATGATTGCATAGCAATCATTTGAGGCTTTTTTGATTCTGAATTATTTTGAAATTAAATCCGATCGAATATCTGCGGAATGTGGGTTAAATTATTCAAGGGTAAGTTCGATCGCCCGCAATTAGCCAATCCCCAAAATCCACCAGTCGATCGTATGTTGCCGGAAGCGGAAGAAGTGCGATCGCATCCTCCCGAACAACAATAAAATTCAAAGTCAGGATACGGCAGTGCCGTTTCCCTACAATTAATCGCGGTAGGGAAACGGCATTGCCGTGTCCTTATGGCGATTTAACTTCAGTCTCCTGATTTCTAACTACCGGCGGCGACAGAGTAGGCTCAGATTCTGCCACATTCAACTGACCGCCGCAAGAGCGCAATTCGTACAGTTTTGCATTAATTTGATACTCATACTGACTCAATAACCTTGCATAAATATAGCCAGCTTTTCCATCCAAAAAGCCTAGCTGAATAAAGTAAAATAAAATAAATCTGAGCATTGGTTTAAAAGGCAGCCGCACCCAAACTTTTTTGAGAAATCGCTTCCGCTGCACGGCATCTCCAAATAGGTGAGCGCCAATAGTGCCGCTGTCGTCGCGGCCTTCAATAATATTGTAATAAACGCGGGCTTCCCAATTTGAATATCTGTTGTGCCGTTCTATCCAATGAAATAAATCGCGATAATCCTCGTGGATCATATCATGTTTTAAGTAGCCGACTTGACCGGCTAAAATGACGTGTTCGTGAACTTCGTTGTCACCTGTGTTGGGGACGGATTCAGTGCCGAGATTTTCGTAACGGCCTTTTTGATGCTTGAACAAACGCAAATTCCAGTCTGGATATCGACCGCCGTAACGCAGCCATTGTCCTAAAAAGAAGACTTTGCGGTTGAGGTAGTAGCCGTCAAAATTCGGATCGGCGATCGCCCGCGCGATTTCGTCCCAAAGTTCCGGGGGTATGCGTTCGTCACAATCGACAATTAAGACCCATTCGTTACGAAAGGGCAGGTTGTCCAAAGACCAATTTTTCTTTTTGGGCCAGCGGTTGTCGAAGTAGAATTGCACGACTTTGGCGCCGCTGCCGATCGCAATTTCTACCGTGCGATCGCTGCTTTGGGAATCAACCATGAAAACTTCATCCGCCCTGGCAATGCTGGCCAGACACGCAGGTAGATTAAGTTCTTCGTCTTTTGCCGGAATGAGAACTGAAACCGGAATCTTTGATGAACTAGATGTCATAATCGAGTGCTTGAACCTGAATGCGGTCGAGTTATTGTGGATGAAGTGCGATCGGCATGGTAGCGCCGACGACTTTAACAGCGAGGGATATTGCCTATAGCCTAATGCCTGCTGGTCGATTTCGGTGGAAAGATCAGGCCCTGAAGGGCTGCACTTAAATAACCGATTTGACCCCAAGCAAAAACGAAATTTTCAAAGCGCAGCCCTGGATCTCTAATGTATTTAAAAGACTTGTATACACCCCTCAGTATTCTTTCACCGCCCCGTCCAAGCTGAGCAATACCTGCTCGATCGGACAATTGTTCCCGATAACACTCGCTGATGCCTTGCCACCAACCGCGATCGAGAAACCAAGCTTGCTTGAGCCTTTCTACAGCCACATTGTGCAGAACCAGGGCCTCGGGCAGATAAACCACTTGCCAGCCTAACTCTAATGCTAATTCTGTCGCGCGCAATTCTTCATTTGACAGCAACTTTGTGCCGACTCTACCGAGTTTGACATCGAAGCCACCAATTTGTTCGAGAAAAGCACGCCGGATCGAGTAGTTTACACCCCTGGGAGTCAAACCGGCAGCAGTTACGTACTGGCAAGTATCCCCTAAATCGTAAACTCCCAAGTTTTGGGCCAATCCGGGCGATAGCCATTTGGGTGCACAGACTCCACAAGGCCACAGCAAGTTAACTTTGCCGCCGGCTACGGCTAGTTTTTGATTGCTTTGATAGGCGGCGTGCAGCACCCTGAGCCAATTCGGCTCAGCAATAGCGTCGTCGTCGAGATAAGCTAATATTTCGCTGCGAGCTTCCTTGGCGCCGGTGTTCCGCGCTACTGACAGACCGATTTTGGGTTCCCAGACATACTTGAGGCGGCAGTCGGAGAGTCTTGCTTCTACCACCTCGCGAGTGCTTGTCGTGGTACTTTTGGGGCTGGCATAATCGTTAGAACCGTTATCCACTACTACTACTTCAAAGTTATCGGGAAAATCTTGTACCAGCAAGCTGTCGATCGCCCCAGCTAAATAGCTGGCGCGATTGTGAGTGCAAATTATGGCTGATATCTGAGGTTTGGGCATGGGGCATGGGGCATTGGGCATTGGGAAGAAGGCCCGCGCAGGGCATTGGGCATTGGGGATAGTCTCTATTTTTTGCTTCTTTTCTTCTCTCTGCAAATTGGTAAGGGCGTAACTCACTTGCTGGAAAACGGCTATGTTGGGAAATTTGATGTAGTTATTCTGATATTGTCCTATCAATGCTATTATCGCCTAAAAATCATTGGTAATCAAACAAATAACTAATAACCAGCAACCAATAACCAGCAACCAATAACCAGTAACCAGTAACCAATAACCAATAACCAGTAACCAGTAACCAATAACCAGTAACCAATAACCCTTCGACCCTTCGACTACGCTCAGGGAACCGCAAATAACCAATAACCCTTCGACCCTTCGACTACGCTCAGGGAACCGCAAATAACAAATAACCAATAACAAATAACCAATAACCAATGACTAAAATAATCTTAGTAACTGGGCCGGCTCGAAGTGGTAAAAGTGAATGGGCCGAAACTCTGGCTGCTGCTTCGGGAAAACAAGTAATCTATGTGGCTACTGGCATGGTTGATGAAACAGATTTGGAGTGGCTGCGCCGCCTCGAACAACACCGAAATCGCCGCCCGGTTCATTGGAAAACTCTAGAAGTGCCGATCGACTTACCGACATTTGTCCGCACTGGTAAACCATCGGATTGCTTGTTAATTGATTCCCTCGGAACTTGGACGGCGAATCTTTTAGAACAAGAAGCCACACTTTGGACTGCTGCACAGCAAGATTTGCTAGCGAGTTTGAAGTCAACTGCGGCCGATGCAATTTTTGTAGGAGAGGAAACAGGATGGGGTGTTGTGCCTGCTTATCCGGCGGGGCGGCTGTTTCGCGATCGCCTCGGCACACTCGTCCGTCAAATCGGGGCGATCGCCGATACTGTTTATCTCGCCACCGGAGGTTACGCCTTGAACCTGTCCGCTTTGGGTACGCCACTACCGCCCGCCAAGAATTAACAGACGGAAGCGCGATCGACTTTTCGAGCAAAAATCTCGGTTTGCCAGCCGACAATTTTAACTAAAAATCAGCTATAATTACAATTAAGCTCGCAAACTCAAAACTCACATCAATCACTCCAAAAAAATACTCGCGCTGACCAACCAGCACAACAATTTGACACCGAAAATAGTCAGCTTTTGAAAGAATGTCAAATATCAAATGTCTCTTGAGATAGAGTTCAAATTTAAAGTTTAAAGTCTAAAATTACCAATGAATTGCAGGATTGAGTAAAAGCTATGGCATCAGAAAGTGAAGTCAGAAAATATATTGCTTACTGGTTTCAGTTAGGCAAAAAAGTATTTATTCGCAACGGTTCCGAAGCGCTGCTACCAAAATCGGTAATTGCGGGCGATCGCTACAGCAGGGAATTTGAAGAATGCTGGCAAAAAATCATCTCCCCCGACAGCGGAGACTCCTACCTGCAAGGCACCAACGAAACAATTGCCCAACTGTTAACACCAGCATGGGAAATCAGTCCCTGCGCGCGCTGTGCCATGCCCGTAGTGTTCCCACAAACCGGAATGCCGCCAGAGTGCTGTCCCTGTAATGACTTAGCCAACTGGCCCGATACCGAAATGCCCCAACCCCGATCGCCCGTCAGCACCAAATCGCAACTTTCAAGCATTCGCGATCGACTCCTCAGAACCCCCGGCGAGTAAAGAGGGGGAGAATGGGAGAGGGGGAGAGGGGGAGAATGGGAGAGTGGGAGAGGGGGTGGTCAGAAACCGGGTTTTTCCCGAAAAGATGCGTTACGACCCTAGATCCACTAAAAAACCCGGTTTCTTCGGTCGTAGCGCATAATTCTTAGACTATTGACTAATGACTAATGACTAATGACTAACGACTAACGACTAACGAATTCGGTTTTCTCTATCTCACAGAAGTGCTAAGAAGGCCACAAATTGTTACAATGTCTTTACAATGCTTCACACTAGGTCTGAGTTTATGGATGTCAAGACGGTATCGCCAGCCTCCCCGGTAACTTACTCAAATTCAGGGACTCACGCTGCACTCGGCAATCTCCAAGAGGTAGAAACCCTTCCCCTGCAAACAGTACAAGTAGAAATAGAAAATCCCGCAGCCACTCCCGAACCGCTCAAATCAGCCAAAGATATCGCTTATGAATTGGCCGGAGAAGCTGTGCGCTACGATCCAGTGGCGATCGCAGCCGAATACCGAAATCGCCCCCTGCAAGTCTGGAGACGGCTGTCGAGCGTTGTTTGGACATTTTTTAGCTTTGGCCTCAGTTTGTGGTGGGACAAAAAGAGAGGCCGCACCGCAGCTAACCAAAAGCGCCGCGCCGCGCGCCTGCGGGAAATTCTCAGCCAACTCGGCCCAGCTTTCATCAAAATCGGACAAGCACTCTCAACTCGCCCCGACTTAGTACCGCCGGTATATTTAGAAGAACTAACCACGCTGCAAGACCAATTGCCAGCCTTTCCCAACGAAGTAGCATATCAATTTATACAAGAAGAATTGGGCGCACACCCCAAGGATATTTACGCCGAAATTAGCGCAGATCCGATCGCAGCAGCATCCCTCGGACAAGTATACAAAGGCAAACTTAAAACCGGCGAAACCGTCGCCATCAAAGTACAGCGACCAGGTTTAGCTGAAAACATCGGCTTAGATATTTACATCCTGCGGCGCGTCGCACTTTGGGCACAAAACACCTTCAAAATAATTCGCAGTGACCTCGCAGGGATTATGGACGAATTGGGCGAGCGCATTTACGAAGAAATGGACTACACCCACGAAGGACAAAATGCCGAACGCTTTGCCGAACTCTATGGGAATCTGAAGGATATTTACGTTCCCAAAATCTACTGGGAATATACCCGCCGCCGCGTCTTGACCATGGAGTGGATTACCGGTATCAAACTCACTAATTTAGAAGCCGTCAAGGCTCAAGGAATCGACGCTCCTTACTTAATTGAAGTGGGTGTGCAGTGCTCTCTCAGACAGCTTCTAGAACACGGTTTCTTTCACGCAGACCCGCACCCAGGCAATCTTTTGGCAACTCCTGACGGTCAGTTGGCTTATCTCGATTTCGGGATGATGAGCGAAGTCAAACCTTATCAGCGGTACGGCTTGTTGGAAGCTGTGGTGCATTTGGTGAACCGCGATTTTGATGGTTTGGCCAGAGATTACGTGAAGTTGGAGTTTTTAACGCCAGAAACCGATTTGACGCCAATTATTCCGGCTTTGGCTGGGGTGTTTAACAATGCTTTGGGTGCTAGCGTTGCCGAACTCAATTTCAAAAGCATTACTGACGAACTTTCCGCCGTGATGTACGAGTATCCGTTCCGAGTTCCCGCTTACTATGCTTTGATTATTCGATCGCTCGTTACCCTAGAAGGGATCGCAATTAATGTCGATCCAGAATTCAAAGTGCTGAGCAAAGCTTATCCTTACGTAGCAAAACGGCTGTTGAGCGACCCCGCACCGGAATTGAGAGCATCCCTGCAAGATTTATTGTTCAAACAAGGCGAATTCCGCTGGAACCGCTTAGAAAACTTGCTGACTAATGCCCGCGACAGCGACGATTACGATGTCAGCAAAATCCTCAACCAAGCGTTAGAGTATTTATTTTCCCAAAGAGGAGATTATATTCGCGATCGCATTGTTGCTGAATTGGTAAAAAGTCTCGACACGCTTTCCAGCAAAGCTTTTGACAATGCTAAATCTGTAGTCGGCGAATGGTTTGGAGTCAAAGCGAGTCTACCTGTGGTTTCACAAACCGAACAAAAAAACTTAGAACACATCAAGCGAATTTGGGATATTTTGCAATCAACTCCGGGTTTTGACGGCATGAAAGTATTGCAGTTACTGCCGCAATTGTTGGTAAAACCAGAAGTCCAGAATATGGGCCAGCAAGTCGTAGGGGGTTTAGCTCAAAGAGCAGTTGCTAGGTTAATTCGCGAGTTTTTACTTTCCGAGAAACCGGCAGCGATTCCTGAAAATGGCAGCTATTCTCATACTTCGCCTCAGTTGTCTTTGCCGGCAGCGAAGTAGTGGGGTGAGATTTTTTGACCGCAGATATTAGCGGATGTACGCAGATGAACGCAGATAGGATTTTATCTGCGTTTGTCATAGGAATTATAGCAGTTGACAGTTGAGAGTTGACAGTTGACAGTTGCACGGGCGGGAATCAAACCATTGGTGCAGTAAGGGTATCGGCTCTATTCATGAAGTTACTTATGTCCTCACGCCATGTGGCGGTTGCTATACCAAGTCTGATCGAAGAAACTGGGTTTTTACTGAATTTGTGGACTGCAATGAAGTGTTGTCCTAAAACCCGGTTTCTGGTTATTTAAGTTTTTCTGTAACAATTGTTAGGATTCAGTACAAACTCAAGCCTGCGATCGAACTCGTGAATGCTAAATTTTTAGAGATATAGCAATCCTAAATCATTTTCAATAATTGGTTCCAAGGCTTTGCCTTGGCACCGATGTCCAGAGGCTCTGCCTCGGCTGCGAAGATGGAGGCAGAGCCTCCGAATCTGCGTTACCAGGCAGAGCCTGATAACGAGTAAAATCATTTAGGATTGCTATATAATTAGTTTACTTTTGGATTGGGGAGTTTATGGTTATGATAGCAGCACGAGATAACGATCGCTATTTTACCCCCGAAGAGTATTTTACTTGGGAGGAGCAACAACTAGAAAGACACGAACTGATCGATGGTCGGGTTTATGCGATGACTGGTGGCACTAAAAATCATAGTCGGATCGCAATTAATTTCTTGTCGTTAATTCGCTCTCATCTACGGGGCGGTCGATGTACTGTCTTTAACTCAGATTTAAAGGTTAACATTCTCAATACGACTAACTATACTTATCCCGATATAAGTGTGACTTGTGACGATCGCGATCGGGAGCATCCTCTCTATATTACCTATCCCTGCTTAATTGTGGAGGTTTTGTCGGATAGCACCGAAGCTTACGATCGAGGGAAGAAGTTTGAGAAGTATCGCCGCAATCCGAATCTGGTTGATTATGTGTTAGTCAGTTCGGATGAAATGGCGATCGACATTTATCATAAAAATGATGCTGGTGAATGGGTGATTTTGAGCTATCGAGAGGGCGATCGGGTTGAGTTTCAAAGTATCAATCTAAGTTTGCCGATCGAGCAATTATATGAGGAAATTATTTTCGATAGACAGCCATAGATATAATATGCTTCTTACATCTATGGTTGGCGTATGAATGCAGTCGAAATTGAAGAAGCCGTTTCTAGGCTCGCCGAAGCGCCTTTTGACTCGGAATCTTTCCCCTTTGCTTTCCTCGAAGCCTTTGGTAACAAGCAAACGACTCTCAAGAAACTCCAAAGCAAAAGCGGTAGCTCAAACCAATCCGATCTACCCGGCGGTGTGCTTCAGCGCAACAATATCCATTTGCAGGTGTGTCCAGAAGGGGAGGTAAGCGCTACCCTCACGGCGTTGCGAGAAAGCAAAGCTACGGCTCGGTATAAGGCTAAATTCATCCTCGCTACGGATGGTAAAAGCTTTGAGGCGGAAAATCTGGCGGATGGGGAAACCGTCGCCTGTAACTACCCAGACTTTCACGATCATTTTGGGTTTTTCTTGCCGTTGGCGGGCATTACGACGGTTCGGCAGATTCGGGAGAATGCCTTTGATATCAAGGCTACGGGGCGGCTCAACCGTCTGTATATTGAGTTGCTCAAGGATAACCCTGGCTGGGATGGGCCCGATCGCCGGGAAGCGCTAAATCACTTCATGGCGCGACTAATCTTCTGCTTCTTTGCTGAGGATACGAATATTTTCCACAGTGAGGGACTGTTTACGGCGACTGTGGCGCAGATGAGCGATCGCGATTCGTTGAATACCCATGAGGTTTTGTCGGAGCTATTTCGATCGATGAGTACGCCAGTTAAGGCGCGGGAATCGGCTCAGATTCGCAATTGGGCGAATGTGTTTCCCTATGTGAATGGGGGGCTGTTTTCGGGCGGGGTGGAAGTGCCGCGTTTTAGTAAGATTTCGCGATCGTACCTGCTTCATGTCGGCAATCTGGATTGGACAAAGATCAATCCCGATATTTTCGGCTCGATGATTCAGGCGGTGGCGGATGATGAAGAGCGCGGTGCATTGGGGATGCACTATACGAGTGTGCCGAATATTCTCAAGGTGCTGAATCCGCTGTTTTTGGATGATTTGCGATCGCAGCTAGATGCAGCCGGAGACAATGCCCGTAAGTTGCTGAATTTGCGATCGAGAATAGCGCGGATTCGGGTGTTCGATCCGGCTTGTGGATCGGGGAATTTTTTGGTGATTGCGTATAAGGAGATGCGGAAAATTGAGGCGAAGGTTAATGAGTTGCGGGGGGAGGGCGATCGTAAATCTGAGATTCCGCTGACCAATTTTCGCGGCATCGAAATCCGTCACTTTTCCTGTGAGATTGCGCGGTTGGCGTTGATTATTGCGGAGTATCAGTGCGATGTGCTGTATCGGGGCCCGAAGCTAGCGCTGGCGGAGTTTTTGCCGCTGAAGGCGGATAACTGGATTACTTGCGGCAATGCGTTGCGGTTGGATTGGTTGAGTCTTTGTCCGCCAACGGGAACGGGCGTGAAGGTGCAGCGTGAGGATTTGGATTTGTGGGGGGAAACAAGGGAACAGGCAGAGATTGATTTTGAGAATGAGGGCGGGGAAACTTATATTTGTGGGAATCCGCCCTATCTCGGATCGACTTGGCAATCGAAAGAGCAAAAAGATGATCTAAAACTCATTTTTAATGCCCGTACTAAGCTATGGAAATCGCTGGATTATGTGTCGGGTTGGTTTATGAAGGCGGCGGATTATGGAACGCAAACGATATCAGCAGCAGCTTTTGTATCTACAAATTCAACCTGTCAGGGTCAACAAGTGCCAATTCTGTGGCCGCAGATTTTCAAAAGTGGGCATGAGATTGCTTTTGCTCATACATCGTTTAAGTGGGCGAATTTGGCAAGTCATAATGCTGGTGTGACAGTGGCGATCGTGGGGATTTCTAACAATGCCGTCAAAGTTAGACAGTTGTTTTCTGTTGGGGATAGTGGTGAGACGATCGTGCAGGAGGCTGAAAATATCAATGCTTATTTAGTAGCTTCTTCCAATGTATTTGTTGAGTCAAAACGAGAGCCGATTGCAAATATTAAAAAAATGACTTACGGGAATAAACCTGTTGATGGCGGCTATCTCTTTGTTTCACCAAGCAACATACCAGTGGAAGATTCTGAGTCAGTATTTAAATTTTTACGACCTGTTGCAGGCAGTCATGATTATATTAATGGCTCATTTCGTCACTGTCTCTGGATTAAAGATGAAGATTTAGAAGAGGCGAAATCTATTTCATTTATTACTGATAGATTACAGAAAAACAGAGCTAATCGCCTTGCAAGCCGCGATGAAAGTGCCAGAAAATTGGCAGAGCGTGCACACCAATTTCGCGATACTGAAGAGGCTGAATTTTGGAGCTTTATTGTACCTAGACATTCCTCTGAAAATCGCCCATTTTTGCCAGCAGGCATCCTAAATAATTCGTTCATTGTGAATGATAGTGCCTTCGCCCTCTACGATGCCCCCCTCTGGAACATGGCCCTGATCGCCTCCCGCCTGCACCTCGTCTGGATCGCCACCGTCTGCGGCAAACTCAAAACCGACTTTCGCTACTCGAACACCCTCGGCTGGAACACCTTCCCCGTCCCCACCCTCACCGATCGCAACAAAGCCGATCTCACCCGCAGCGCCGAAGACATCCTGCTAGCGCGAGAGCAGTATTTCCCGGCTACGATCGCCGATATGTACGATCCGAAACGCATGGACACCGAATTCCCGTTAGTCCGAGAAGCCCATGAAAGAAATGATGAAATTCTCGATCGCATCTACATCGGCCGCCGCTTCAAAAACGATACAGAACGCCTCGAAAAACTGTTTGAATTGTATACAAAGATGACCAGTCAACAGGCACCATCGAAAAAATCTGCTAAAGGTAAAGGAGGCAAATAATGATCGGGGAAATTGAACTATCGATGAATAAGATTGCTGAATTTTGTCAAAAATGGCAGGTGACAGAACTCGCCCTATTTGGCTCGGTTTTGCGCGATGATTTTCACCCCGATAGCGATATTGATATCATGGTGCAATTCCATCCAGATGCTCACCCCAGATTCAGCACCCTAGACCAAATGGAAACAGAACTCCAAGCAATTTTTCATCGAGACATTGATCTGACTACCCGCCAGGGCATCGAAGCCAGCCGCAACTACTTACGCCGTCACGAAATTCTTTTTTCTGCCCAGGTGATTTATGCAACGAGATCTACAATTTCTGCTTGACAAAACGCACTCACCATTGACATACGGCAATTTGCCGTATAGCATTAGTTTAATGTCTGCCTCAATTTATGGATTTAACGCCATGACTAATGCAACTGATTCAAAATCGCCGGCGCGGCTAGAAGTTCGGATAGGTCAAGAAGCCAAGGCTCTCGTGCAAAAAGCTGCTGACTTAGAAGGAAGAACGCTTACAGACTTTGTGATTGCCGCTGTGCTAGCAGAAGCTCGTAGAGCGATCGAGCAGCACCAAACTTTGACGCTCAGCCTTAAAGACAGTAACGCTTTTATTGAAGCAATTCTCAATCCTCCGAAGCCCAATCAAGCCTTAAAATCGGCGGCTTTACGGTACAAACAAACAATGTCAATTTAATGGTTCTCACGATCGACCTTCTCGATAGCCGAACTCATATCCGTTCGGGCTTTTGCTGTGGAGAAGAGAGTTTGGATACCTATCTGTGCAAGCAAGCATCTCAGGATCTAAAAAAGCGAGTCTCAACCGTCTTTGTTTTAGTTGATGAGCCTGAGATGAATGTTTTAGGTTACTATACGCTCTCCTCCTACACTGTCAATGTCGCAGCTTTAGAAGAAAAACTTGCCAAAAGATTACCCCCTTACCCAGCATTACCCGCAACACTACTAGGTCGTCTTGCAGTTGATAATAACCAAAAAGGGAGAGGGTTTGGTGAATTATTATTAATCGATGCCCTAAAAAAGTCTTTAGATGCGAGTCAGCAAGTTGCATCTCTTGCTGTCATTGTAGATGCATTGAATGAAAAAGCCGCGAGCTTTTACAAAAAATACGGCTTTATAGCCTTCAATGAGGAGCCGATGAAGCTGTATTTACCGATGAAGTCTATTGAAGAACTTCTTTCAAGTCTGAGTATCTAGTTTATGCTGCATTGCCGAACGCTAAAATAGCTCGATAAACAGAACTCTTAAACCAGCTCTAGCAGAAAAATAGCTAAAAAATTCCGATGAGCAAGCCGATCGCGATTCCCTCAGTTTCCGTCACCTACGCCCAAGCTGGCACTTCCACAAAACCCAACGCCCTGGGGATGCGCCCGATGCAGGAACGCGCCTACCAGAAGCGCGGCGAACAATACCTCCTCATCAAATCGCCTCCCGCCTCTGGCAAAAGTCGGGCACTGATGTTCATCGCCCTGGACAAGCTGGAAAATCAAAAGCTCAAACAAGCCATTATTGTTGTACCAGAAAAGGCGATCGGCTCTAGCTTCCACAATGAACCCCTGAGTCAGTTTGGTTTTTGGGCCGATTGGCAAGTCGAACCGAAGTGGAATCTCTGCGATGCCCCCGGTGACGACAACGGCGGCAAAGTGAACTCAGTACAGAAGTTTCTAGCCAGCGATGCCAAAATTCTGATTTGTACTCACGCTACATTCCGCTTTGCTGTGGACAAGTTTGGTATTGAAATTTTGGACGATCGCCTGATCGCCATAGATGAATTTCACCATGTTTCTGCTAATCCAGACAACAAACTGGGCGATCGCATCCGCCAACTCATGGCCCGCGACAAAACCCACATCATAGCGATGACGGGCTCCTATTTTCGCGGCGATGCCGAAGCCGTTTTGCACCCCGAAGATGAATCCAAATTCGACACTGTAACCTACACCTACTACGAACAACTCAACGGCTACCAACACCTGAAGCAACTCGACATTGCCTACTACTTCTACGCGGGTAGCTACATCGACGAAATCATGAAGGTGCTCAATCCCAACGAAAAAACCATCCTGCACATTCCCAACGTCAACTCCCGCGAAAGTACGAAGGACAAAATCCGCGAAGTCGAACACATCATCGAAGCACTAGGCGAATGGCAGGGAACCGATCGCAAAACCGGATTTCAACTCGTCAAAACCGCTGACGGCAAGATTCTCAAAATAGCCGATTTGGTAGATGACGATCCAACCAAGCGCGATCGAGTCGCTAATGCCCTGAAAGACTCCGCCTATAAAAACGATCGCGATCGCGTTGATATCATTATTGCCCTCGGTATGGCGAAGGAAGGCTTCGATTGGATCTGGTGCGAACACGCCCTGACGATCGGCTACCGCTCCAGTTTGACAGAGATTATTCAGATAATCGGCCGCGCCACCCGCGATGCACCGGGCAAAACCCGCGCCCGTTTCACGAACCTGATCGCAGAACCGGATGCCGCCGAATCTGCCGTCACTGAGGCAGTCAATGATACTCTCAAGGCGATCGCAGCCAGCCTGCTGATGGAACAAGTTCTCGCGCCCCGTTTCGAGTTCAAACCCAAGCACCCGCACAACCAAGCCACTCCCGGCTTTGACTACGGCGAAGATGGCTACAATCCGAATAAGTGCAACGTGGGCGTTAATTCCGAAACGGGCCAAATCCAATTAGAAATCAAGGGGCTAGCCGAACCCAAAAGCCCGGAAGCCGATCGCATCTGCCGCGAGGACTTAACCGAGCTAATTACGGCTTTTGTCCAAGATAAGCCTACGATCGAACGTGGTTTATTTGATGAAGAACTGGTACCAGAGGAACTGACTCAGGTTCGCATGGGCAAAATCATCAAAGAGAAATTCCCAAATCTAGAGGAAGAGGATCGAGAAGCCATTCGCCAACACGCGATCGCAGCTTTAACCGTCGTTCAACAAGCTAAAAAAACCATGAATGAAGGCGGTGGAACCTATACCACGAATCCCGGCGGTGAGGCGGCGAAAAATACTGCCCTCATCGACGGAGTAAGGCAGTTTGCGCTATCTGTGACTGAGTTGGATATGGATTTGATCGATCGCATCAATCCCTTTGGTGAAGCCTACGCCATCCTCGCCAAATCCATGAGTGAAGAAAGACTGCGCCAGGTAGCAGAAGTGATTGCCGCCAAACGGATCGTCCTTAGCGTAGAAGAAGCGCGGGAATTAGCCAGACGGGCGAGTCGCTTCAAACAAGAAAAAGGCCGATTACCTTCCCTCACAGCAGCAGATCCGTGGGAAAAACGGATGGCTGAAGGGGTTGCTTTCCTAACGCGCAAAGTGAAGGAGGAAAAGAATGCCTCCTAAGTACACCACCGATGAAGATTTGGAGTTGCTGGCCGAATTGGGAGTGGACATCGCCCCCGAAGCATCCGGCCAGCGTTCCGCTAGAGAAGAGCGGATTATCGCAGGCTTTGAGGAAATCGAGCGGTTTGTCAACGAACAGGGCAGATTGCCTCAGCACGGGGACGATCGGGATATTTTTGAGCGACTTTATGCTGTCAGGCTCGATCGCCTGCGAGAATCGGAGGAATGCCGCGCCGTCTTGGAACCACTAGACTCTCGCGGGCTGTTAAATGCTGAGAATGATGCCAGCCTAACCTTAGAAGCAGACGATGAGGCGCTGCTGGCATCCCTGGGAGTTGATGCAGCCTCAGAAAACGATGTTACCCAGCTTGTGAATGTGCGATCGCGCAGCGAAATCAAAGCAGCGGAGGAAATCGCCCAGCGCACTCCTTGCCAGGATTTTGATGAATTCAAACCAATCTTTAACCAAGTACAGCGCGATCTGGACACAGGGGCCCGGAAAACGATTAAATACCAGGACTATGCGGCTGTAAAGGAAGGCGATTTATTTATCCTGGATGGGCAGAAGGTGATGGTGGTTGATATGGGTGAGTCGTTTGTCAGCGACTATGGGCGATCGGACTGTCGGCTGCGGGTGGTTTATGATAATGCGACTGAGAGCGATTTGTTGCTGCGATCGCTCCAGCGAGCGTTAAATAAAGACAAGGCCAGCCGTCGCATCACTAACCTAGATTTCGGCCCTCTGTTTTCTGGCATTCAAGCAGAAGACGACTTACCAACTGGCTGCATTTACGTGCTCAGAAGCCGATCGGATCATCCCTTCATTGCCGAGAATCGCTCTGTTATTCACAAGATTGGTGTAACGGGAGGTGACGTGAAAAGCAGAATTGCCAACGCCAAGAAAGACCCGACTTATTTGCTAGCAGACGTAGAAATCGTCACCACCTTCAAATTAGCAAATATCAACCGCAAGGGACTCGAAAAACTCATTCATAAGTTTTTCAGCAGTGCTCGATTGGAGTTGGCATTACCGGATCGCTTCGGTTCCCAGGTGCAGCCGCAGGAGTGGTTTCTTGTTCCCGTGGAGGCGATCGAGGAGGCGATCGAAAAAATCAACGAAGGAACCATCGAACAATTCCGATACGATCGGGAAACAGTAAGTCTCGTGCGATCGTAATGTCATTCTAGGGATAATAGACTTCTTGCAAAATTCGATCTAAGCTAACAACCCACATTCCGCAGATGTGGGTCGGATTTTTTTATCAGTTGTGAAAACTTGGAAGCCAAACGCTTTTGGGCTGAAATTATGCAGTGTTAGCCTTA